>JAFKJZ010000111.1 GCA_017305815.1 Hyphomicrobiales bacterium | reverse complement strand
TGCGCGATTTCCTGGTCTATGCGGGCCAGCACCTCGCGCCGGTCGCCGCGCATCAGGCGGCGGGTCATGCCGGCCGATTCCATCGAGCGGCCGGCGAGCTTGCGCGCGACCGCGAGCGCCGCCCGTTCGACGTCGTCCGCCGGCACGATGCGGTTGACGATGCCGGCCTGGTAGGCGCGCTCGACGTCGAAGCGTTCGCCGAGCACGAGGAATTCGAAGGCGCGCTGGTAGCCCATGACGCTGGCGCCGAGAAGGGTCGCCGCGCCGGTCGGGATCAGGCCTAGCTCGACGCAGTTCGATTCGAAGGACGACCACTCGCTGGCGACGACATAGTCGCAATGCAGCAGGATGGCGGCGCCGATGCCCATCGCCAGGCCGTCGACGGCGGCGATCAGCGGCTTCTCGATGGTGGCGAGCGTCTTCAGGAAGCGGACGATGCTCTCGTCGATGCGTCCTTCGTCGGCGAACTGGATCAGCTCGCGGAGATCGTTGCCGACGGAAAATACGCCCGGCGATCCCACCATGACGAACGCCTTGTTGCGTCCGTCGCGCTCGCCAAGCACCAGAGCATCGGAAATCGTGGCCAGCATCTCGGCCGTCAGCGCGTTCTGAGTTTCCGGTCTGTCGAACCGAATGACGGTGATCCCGCCCTTCGCTTCGATGCTGATCGGCAAACTCATGCTTTCGCTCATCCGTCCCGCCTTCCCCTGCAGCTTTGGGGGAGGAGCATTGGACAGGTACTGTCGCGAAGTAAAGTGTATGTTCAAAAATGCCTACAAATGCGGCGGTCCGGCGCCGGGGCCAAGTGTCGCCCGGACGTGGCGTCGATTCGGCTTGACTGGCCGGCCGTGGCGGTCCTTCTGGCCATTTCCACAGCAATTGGTTCCTGGAGGCCGGCTTGGCCACGCAACTTTCCGCCAATATCCGTCCGGCCGAGGACCCCGCAGCCCTGCGCGAAGCGGTCGCAGCCCTGGAGGCGGGACAACTCGTCGGCATGCCGACCGAGACCGTCTACGGCCTGGCGGCGGACGCCACCAATGGCGAGGCGGTGGCCCGAATCTACGCCGCCAAGGGGCGCCCGAGCTTCAACCCGCTGATCGCGCATGTCGCCGATCTCGAAGCGGCGGAGCGGCTCGTCCAGTTCGATCCGGTATCGCGCCGTCTCGCCGAGGCCTTCTGGCCGGGTCCGCTGACGCTGGTCCTGCCGAAGCGCGCCGAAGCCGGCGTTTCCGATCTCGCCACGGCCGGGCTCGATACGCTTGCCGTGCGCATGCCGTCGCATCCGGCGGCCCATGCGCTCTTGAAGGCGTTCGGGCGACCGGTGGCGGCGCCGAGCGCCAATCGCTCGGGCCATGTCAGCGCCACCACGGCGGCGCATGTCGTCGCCGATCTCGGCTCCGCCGTCTCGATCGTGCTCGACGCCGGCCCCAGCCATGTCGGCGTGGAATCGACCATCGTCGCGGCGACCCCGACCGGGCTGGCGTTGCTCAGGGCAGGCGGCCTGCCGCGTGACAAGATCGAGGCGGTGGCGGGCATGTCCCTTGACATCGTCGACCTCGCCGATCCCGAGGCTCCGACGGCGCCGGGACAATTGGCGTCGCACTATGCCCCCGGCGCGATGGTCCGCCTCGATGTCGGGACGGTCCTGCCGGGCGAGGCGCTGCTCGCCTTCGGCCACAGCCTGCCGCCGGGCGCCGACAAGGCGGCCGTGACGATCAATCTGAGCCCGCGCGGCGACCTGATCGAGGCGGCCGCGCGACTGTTCTCGGCGCTTCGCGAACTGGACGGCAAGGCCGCCACCATCGCGGTCGCGCCGATCCCGACGACGGGCCTCGGCGAGGCGATCGTCGATCGCCTGCGCCGCGCCGCCGCGCCGCGCCCGTAGAAGGGCAGGGGGATTATCCCTCGAACTCGGGACCGCGCGCCGTATAGAACTTCTTGTCGCGCCAGCGATGCATCATCGCCTCGAACTCGGGATCGATTTCGGTCGGCAGCATGATCTTGAGCGCGACCAGCAGGTCGCCATTGCCGCCGACGGCGGTCGGCAGGCCCTTGCCCTTCAGCCGCATGACGCGGCCGCCATCGGAATGGGCGGGAATCGTCATCGTGCCGGATCCGGTCAGGGTCGGAACCCGCACCTTGGCGCCGAGGACGGCCTCGTCGAGCGTCACCGGCAGATCAAGGCGCAGCGCGTCGCCATCGACCTTGAACAGCGGATGCGGCACGAACTCGACCGTCACCATGGCGTCGCCGGACTGGCCGCCCGTCGGGCTTGCCCAGCCCTGGCCGCGCAGCCGGATCACCCGACCCGGCCGGGTGCCGGCGGGAATGGCGATTTCGAGCGTGCGGCCGGTCGGCAGTTCGACGCGCACCTTCTCCTCGCGCGCGATCTGTTCCAGCGTCACCGCGACGGTGGCGGAAACATCCTCGCCGCGCGAACGGGCCTGCGACGAGGCGCGCGAACTGCTCGAGAATCCGCCGGTCTGGCCGCCGCCGCCGAAGCCGCTGAAGCCGCCGCCCTGGCCGGCGAAACCGCCGAAAATGTCGTTCAGTATGTCGTCGGCGCCGCCGCCGCTCGACGACCAGCGGAAGCTGTGCGCGCCGGAGCCGGCGCTGGCACCGCCGCGCGGGTCGAAGCCCTCGAAGCCCTGGAAGCGCGGCTTGCCCTCGGCGTCGATCTCGCCGCGGTCGAACTGACCGCGCTTGTCGGCATCGCCAAGGATCTCGTAGGCGGAATTGATCTCCGAGAACTTCTCCTGGGCCTTGGAGTCGTCCGGATTCTGGTCGGGATGGTGCTTCTTGGCGAGACGACGAAACGCCTTCTTCACCTCGGCCGCCGTCGCCTTCTTGTCGACGCCGAGCACCTGGTATGGATCACGCATGGGAAACCCCCTCTAAGGGCAGGATTCGTCCCGGCCCAAATGGCGGCACCGGAACTCTCCATAACATAGGGAGGCTAGGAATTGATTCCAATCGCCTCGAATCGCTCGAACTTTAGAGAAGCGCGCTGTCTTCGGGAACGACTTCGAAGAGCTGCCACATGCCATCCGGCGCGCGGCAGGCATCGCCCTTGTAGCGGCGGATGCCGCGCACGTCGCTGACGGTCAGCGCAAAGGGGCGGCACTGGCGGCCGTCCGGCTCGGCATGGGCGGTGCGGACCGGCGACAGCGTGCCGTTCGAGCCCGTGTCGGGATTGGTCCAGTCGATCATCTCGCCATTGGCGGCGCCGGAGATGAAGGTGGAGGCGGTGAGGCGGATATGCTCCCAGTCGGAGGGAGCCACGGCCTCGACGACGCTGCGTTGCGGCGGCGTGGCGGCCGTCGTCGCGGCGGGGGCGATCGAGCCGGTGGTCGTGGTGTCGATGTCGGGCTCCGGGCCGCCCGGCGTCAGGCCGCAGCCCGCCAGTCCTGCGCACAGCATGATCGGTCCTATTCGGCCAATCATTCGCATTCCCGGTCGATCCCGTCTTGTCTGGTCATTTGCCGTCCGGTCGATGTATGTCTTTCCCGTAGCAGCACGAATGATCCTCGGCGGACGCCCTGCGGATCGCAGCATCGGAAAAGATGATTAAGGATGAGTGACTTCACCGCCGCGACGGATCCGTTCGCCCTTTTCGCCAGCTGGCTGACAGAGGCCGAGGCTTCGGAGCCGAACGATCCGAACGGCATGGCGCTCGCCACCGTCGACGCCGACGGCCTTCCGGACGTGCGCATGGTGCTGATGAAGGATTTCGACGAGAGCGGGCTCGTCTTCTACACCAACTATGGCAGCGCCAAGGGACAGGAGATCCTCGCCAATCCCAAGGCGGCGGCGCTGTTCCACTGGAAGAGCCTGCGTCGGCAAGTTCGTGTTCGCGGCCCCGTCGAGCCGGTGACCGATGCCGAGGCCGACGCCTATTTCGCGACCCGGCCGCGCCATAGCCGGCTCGGCGCCTGGGCCTCGAAACAGTCGCAGCCGCTCGAATCCCGATTCGCGCTGGAAAAGGCGGTCGCGGCGCTGGCGGCGAAGCACGCCGTCGGCGAGATTCCGCGTCCGCCGCACTGGTCCGGCTTCCGCATCAAGCCGACGCAGATCGAGTTCTGGAAGGACGGCGCCTTCCGCCTGCACGACCGCGTCGTGTTCCGCCGCGAGGTTCCGGGCGAAGGCGGATGGAGCCGCGAACGGCTCTATCCATGACGGCGACCCCGCCGGCGCCGGCCGCGCGGCGGCGTCGGCGTAGCGCCGCCGAGACGCAGGCCGAAATCCTGGCCAGGGCGGAGGAACTGTTCCGTTCCGCCGGCTATGCCAAGACCTCGATCGCCGACATCGCCGCTTCGCTCGGCATGTCGCCCGCCAATGTCTTCAAGCACTTCCCCTCCAAGATGGCGCTCGGCGACGCGATCGGCGCCATCCATCTCGGCCTGATCGAACAGGCCCTGACGGCGATCCCGACCGCACTGCCGCCGGCCGAACGGCTTCGCCGCTTCGGCGAGACCCTGCTCGCCGGGCACCTCCGCAACATGGAGGGCAATCCCTATGTCTTCGACCTCGTCGTCCAGGGCCTGGAGACGGAGGCGGAAGAAATCCGGGCCTTTCATGCCTGGCTGAGCGGCGCGGTCCGCTCGATCGGCGAGGCGGGCATGGCGGATGGCAGCTTCGCTGTCGCGGACGCGGCGACGACGGCGCGCGTCGTGCTGAATTGCCTGGAAGGCGTCACCCATCCACTGCTCCTCCGTCAGCTCGACCAGCCTGCCCTGGCGCAGAGGCTGGCGGAAATGCTCGATTTCCTGATCGCCGCGCTGCGGAAGCTTCTTGATAAGTGACGAAATTGCGATTACGTCACTTCAGGCTTTGAGGACGGATACCCGGAACGGGCGCTGATCCCTTGGCAAGGATGATCGGCGCTTCCGATCCCACCTACGGCCGGATGGCCGTTCCGGATGACCCTGATGCTGAAACCGAATTCAGTCGCCTTCACGGTGCTGCTGGCGGGCCTCGCCGCCATGGCGCCGATCTCGACCGATATCGCCCTGCCGGCCTATGGCGCGACGGCCGAGGCCCTCGGCACGACTCAGGCGGCGGTCGCCGTCAGTCTCAGCCTGTTCATGATCGGCTATGCGCTCGGTCCGCTGCTGCACGGCCCGCTTTCCGAGCGTTTCGGCCGGCGTCCGGTGCTGGTCGCCGGATTGCTGGTCTATCTGGCGAGTTCCGCCATCTGCGCGCTCACGCCGACGCTGTCGGTGCTGCTCGCCGGCCGGCTGGTGCAGGGCTTCGCGGCGTCCTCCGCCTCGGTGCTGGCGCTCGCCATCGTCCGTGATCTCTATGAAGGCATGGAGGCGCGGCGGAAGCTCTCCTACGTGATGCTGATCCTCGGCCTGATGCCGATGATCGCGCCGACGCTCGGCGCGATCATCCTCGTCAGCTTCGGCTGGCGCAGCGTCTATGTCGCCATGGCGGGCGCTGGCCTCGTGCTGCTCGCCGCCGTCATCTTCGGCTTTGCCGAGAGCATTCGGGCGCGCAATCCGAATGCGCTGGCTCCGCGCCATCTGCTCGCCAGCTATGGCGAGGTGCTGCGCCATCCGACCGGCTTCGGCTTCTCGGCGCTCGGCGCGCTCTGCTTCGGCGTGATGTTCTCGTTCATTTCGGGATCGTCCATGCTGTTCATGGACGTGCTCGGCGTCTCCGCCGCGACCTATGGCTACCTGTTCGCGATCCCCGTGCTCGGCATGATGGCCGGCACGATGGCGAACAGCCGCCTGGTTGGCAGGGGCGTCAGCGACGGCAGGACGATGGCGGCCGGTTTCGCCATCATGCTGGCGGCCGTCGCGCTGCTCCTGGTCGTCAGCCTGACGGGGATGCTCAGCGTCTGGCTGGTCGTGGCGCTGCTGATCGCCAGCAATTTCGGCACCGGGCTGATCCTGCCCAACAGCTCGCACCGCGCGCTGCAGCCGATGCCGCATCTCGCCGGCTTTGCCTCGGCCGTGCTGAATTCGGCGCAGATGGCCGTCGGCGCGATTTCGTCCGCCATCGTCGCCGCGCTGGTGCCGGTTCTGGGTGGCAGCGCCATGGCGATCAGCATGGCCGGCTTCGCCGTCGCGGCCTGCGGCCTGTTCGTGGTGCTGTCGCGGATCGAGCCCGAACCCGCTCGGGCGGCGGGCTGAGTCCGCGCCAGAATGCAAAATGCCGGCGCGTGGAGCGCCGGCATCGCGTTCGGAACAAAGGCGGGGGAGTGCGATCAGGTCGCCGTGCCGCCCACCGTGATCTGGTCGATGCGGATGGTCGGCTGGCCGACGCCGACCGGCACGCCCTGACCGCTCTTGCCGCAGGTGCCGATGCCGAGATCGAGCGCCATGTCGTTGCCGACCATCGAGACGCGCTTCATCGCGTCCGGCCCGTTGCCGATCAGCATGGCGCCCTTCACCGGCGCGCCGATCTTGCCGTTCTCGATTCTGTAGCCCTCGGTGCAGGCGAAGACGAACTTGCCGCTCGTGATGTCGACCTGGCCGCCGCCGAACGCGACCATGTAGAGGCCGTTCTTGACCGAGCCGAGGATCTCGGCCGGGTCGTCCTTGCCGCTTTTCATGATCGTGTTGGTCATGCGCGGCATCGGCACATGGGCATAGGACTGCCGGCGACCATTGCCGGTCGGCTTCATTCCCATCAGCCGCGCGTTCTGGCGGTCCTGCATGTAGCCGACGAGGATGCCGTCCTCGATCAGCGTCGTCGCCTGGGTCGGCGTGCCCTCGTCGTCGAAGGAGAGCGAGCCGCGCCGGTCGAGGATCGAGCCGTCGTCGACGACGGTGACGCCGCGGGCGGCGACCTGCTGGCCCATCAGGCCGGAAAAGGCGCTTTCGCCGCGACGGTTGAAATCGCCCTCGAGGCCGTGGCCGACCGCTTCATGCAGCATGACGCCCGGCCAGCCGGGGCCGAGCACGACGTCGAGGGTGCCGGCAGGGGCGGGGACGGCCTCCAGATTGACCAGCGCCTGGCGCAGCGCCTCGTCGACGGCGTGATGCCAGCTGTCGCTGGCGACGAACTGGCCGAAGCCCTCGCGCCCGCCCATGCCGTAGGAGCCCTGTTCCTGGCGGTCGCCTTCGCCGGCGATGATCGAGACGCTGACGCGCACCAGCGGGCGGACGTCGCGACGATAGACGCCGTCCGGCCGCAGGATCTCCACCACCTGCCACGAGCCGGCAAGCGAGGCGCTCACCTGGCGGACGCGCGGATCCCGGCTCCGGGCATAGGCGTCGATCGCCTCCAGGAGCTTCACCTTTTCGGCGAAGCTCGGGCTGCCGAGCGGGTTCTCGTCGGTATAGAGGATGCGGTTGGTGCCC
>JAFKJZ010000110.1 GCA_017305815.1 Hyphomicrobiales bacterium | reverse complement strand
TCTTCAGGATCATCAACTACAGGCCTTTTGACAAGGAAGCCCCTCACCCCGCCCTCTCCCGCAGGCGGGAGAGGGAGTCCCTCCGCCTGCGCGCGATCGTGGGCAAGGAAGCCGGCAGAAAGCCCTCGCCCGCTTGCGGGAGAGGGTTGGGTGAGGGTCTTGCGGACTATTCCTCCAGCGCGTCGATCATCGGCTGGGTGATCAGGCAGATGCCGTTCGCGGTTCGCATGAAGCGCTTGGCGTCGAGCTCGGGATCCTCGCCCACCCCCAGCCCTTCCGGGATTTGCACACGCGCATCCACCACCACGTTGGAGAGGCGCGCCGAGCGGCCGACGTCGACATAGGGGAGGATCACGCCGTTCTCGATATGCGAATAGGAATTGCAGCGCACGCCGGTGAAGAGCAGCGCGCGCTCCAGCGAAGCGCCGGAAACGATGCAGCCGCCGGATACCAGCGAGGACAGCGCATAGCCGCGCCGGTGATCCTCGTTGTGGACGAACTTCGCCGGCGGCGTGACCTCGCTATAGGTCCAGATCGGCCAGTTGCGATCGAACAGGTCGAGATCCGGCACGATGCTGGTCAGGTCGATATTCGCTTCCCAGTAGGCGTCCACCGTCCCGACATCGCGCCAGTAGCTGACCGATTCCTGGGTCGAGCGCACGCAGGAATTCTCGAAGTGATGCGCGACCGCCTTGCCGTTCTTGACGATGTTCGGAATGATGTCCTTGCCAAAGTCGCGGCTGGAATTCGGATCGTTGGCGTCGCGCTCCAGTTCCTCGATCAGGAACTTGGTGTCGAAAACATAGATGCCCATCGAGGCCAGCGCCTTGTCCGGCTTGCCGGGCATGGCGGGCGGATCCTTCGGCTTCTCGACGAACTGCAGGATGCGGTCCGTCTCGTCGACATGCATGACGCCGAAGCCGGTCGCCTCCATGCGCGGCACTTCGAGACAGCCGATCGTCACGTCGGCGCCGGAGTCGACGTGCTGCTGCAGCATCAACTCATAGTCCATCTTGTAGATGTGGTCGCCGGCGAGGATGACGAAATACTTGGCGTCATAGTCCTTCAGGATGTCGAGGTTCTGGTAGACGGCGTCGGCCGTGCCGCGATACCAGGCGTCCTCGGAAACGCGCTGGCTGGCCGGGAAGACGTCGAAGATCTCGTTGCGCTCCGGGCGGAAGAAGTTCCAGCCACGGTTCAGGTGGCGGATCAGGCTGTGCGCCTTGTATTGCGTGGCGACGCCGATCTTGCGGATGCCGGAATTCACGGCATTGGAAAGCGCGAAATCGATGATGCGCGACTTGCCGCCGAAATAGACAGCCGGCTTGGCGCGCCGATCCGTCAATTCCATCAGGCGGCTGCCGCGTCCACCCGCCAGCACGAAGGCCATGGCATTACGCGCAAGAGGCGCGTTGGTCTGCGGCCGTTCCATCCTTTGTCCCTCCAAAACGCTCGTTGCCCTGCAGTGTTTTTGTCAAACCAAGCCCCCGCGCCGCAGCCGGCCTATGGATCGAACTCGAAGAAGACGGTCGAGAGCGGGGGAAGGACCATTGTGGCCGAAGCCGGAAAACCATGCGCCGGCACCGGGACGGCCTCGACGGCGCCCAGATTGCCCTTGCCGGAGCCGCCATAGATCTCGGCGTCCGAATTCAGGATCTCGCGCCAGCGCCCGGCTTCGGGCACGCCGACGCGGTAGAAATCGCGCACCACCGGCGTGAAGTTGGAGACGACGAGAACCGGCCTGTCGCCCGGCGCGCCGAAGCGCAGGAAGGCGAAGACCGACTGTTCCTTGTCGTCGGCGACCACCCAGCGGAATCCCTCGCCCTCGCAATCGCGCGCATGGAGGGCCGGATGCTGCCGGTAGGCATGGTTCAGGTCGCGCACGAAGTCGCGCAGGCCGGCATGGGCCGGCTCTGCCAGCAGATGCCAGTCGAGGCTCTGGTTGAAGTTCCATTCGTTCTGCTGGCCGAACTCCTGGCCCATGAACAGCAGCTTCTTGCCGGGGTGCCCCCACATGAAGCCGTAATAGGCGCGCAGATTGGCGAATTGCTGCCAGCGATCGCCCGGCATGCGACCGAGGATCGAGCGCTTGCCATGCACGACCTCGTCATGGCTGAGCGGCAGGACGAAATTCTCCGAGAAGGCATAGAGCAGGCCAAAGGTCAGCTTGTCGTGGTGGTAGCGGCGATGGATCGGCTCGAGCGACATGTAGTCGAGCGTGTCGTGCATCCAGCCCATGTTCCACTTGAAGCCGAAGCCGAGGCCGTTTTCATGCGCCGGGCGCGACACGCCGGGCCAGGCGGTCGATTCCTCGGCGATCGTCACCGTGCCGGGATGCTCGCCATAGCAGAGCTGGTTGACGCGGCGCAGGAAGGCGACGGCATCCTTGTTGTCGTTGGTGCCATCCGGGTTGGGCAGCCACTCGCCGGCCTTGCGGGAATAATCGAGATAGAGCATCGACGCGACGGCATCGACGCGCAGGCCGTCGACATGGAAGCGATCAAGCCAGTAGAGCGCGCTGGCGGCGAGGAAGTTCGCGACCTCGGCGCGGCCGAAATCATAGATCGCCGTGTTCCAGTCAGGATGAAAGCCGCGGCGCGGATCGGCATGCTCGTAGAGCGGCTTGCCGTCGAAATGGGCGAGGCCGTGCCGGTCGGTCGGGAAATGCGCCGGCACCCAGTCGAGGATGATGGCGAGGCCCGCCTGATGGGCGCGATCGACGAAGCGGGCGAAGCCTACGGGATCGCCATGGCGGCGCGTCGGCGCAAACAGCCCGATCGGCTGGTAGCCCCAGCTGTCGTCGAGCGGATGCTCGCTGACCGGCAGCAGTTCGAGATGGGTGAAGCCCATCTCGACCGCATAGGGGATCAGCCGGTCGGCGAGTTCGTCATAGGTGAGGAAGGCATTGCCGTCGCCGCGCTGCCAGGAGCCGAGATGGACCTCGTAGATCGCCATCGGCTTCCGGCGCGCCTGCCCCTCTTCGCGCTGGCGCAGATAGTCATCGTCGCGCCAGCTGAAATTGTCGGTCCGCGCCACGATCGAGGCGGTCGAGGGCCGCAATTCGCCGGCGAAGCCGACCGGATCGGCCTTGAGCGGCTGCACGATGCCGTCGGCGCCGACGATCTCGTATTTGTAGATCTCGCCCTC
The DNA here is from genome assembly GCA_017305815.1 of Hyphomicrobiales bacterium. GTDB lineage: Bacteria > Pseudomonadota > Alphaproteobacteria > Rhizobiales > Kaistiaceae > Kaistia > Kaistia nematophila. Next base: position 8,144 of record JAFKJZ010000110.1, on the reverse strand, counting down.
GCCGAAGCCGGGCGCGAACAGCTCCCACAGCCCGCTGTCGACGCGCTTGCGCATCTGGTGGCGGCGGCCGTCCCAGCCATTGAAGTTACCGACGACGGAAACGCGCTGCGCGTCGGGCGCCCAGACGGCGAAATGCACGCCGTCAACGCCCTGATGATGCAGCAGATGGGCGCCGAGCTTGGCGTAGAGCTGTCGGTGGGTGCCCTCGACGAGCAGATAGTCGTCGGTGGCGCCGAGCACGCCGGCGAAACTGTAGGGATCGTAGAAGGTCCAGCCGCCGCCGGCATTCTCGGCGCGGAGGCGATAGCCGAAGCGTTCGGACCGGCCGGGAATCAGTCCCTCGAAGAAGTCCGTCCCGGGCCGCCGCTCCAGCGGCGCGACCCGCCTGCCGTCGAGATCCTCGACGGCAAGCGTCTCGGCATGGGGCACGAAGGCGCGGATGACGAGGCCGTCAGCCGTTTCGTGCGGCCCGAGAAGGGCAAAGGGATCACCATGGCGCGCGGCAATCAGGGCTTCGACATCTGCACCACTCGCACGCCAAACCGACATCGCGTCTCCGTATGCCCTAGCCTGCCGGCCGGACGGGTACGTTCCAGATCTCCTTGGCGTATTCCGCGATGGTGCGGTCCGAGGAGAACCAGCCGACCCGAGCCGTATTCAGCAGGCTCGCCTTCCACCATGCTGCTCTGTCGAGCCACAGCGCGTCAACGTCTCGTTGCGCGGCATAGTAGGAATCGAAGTCGGCGGTCACCAGGAAGTAGTCGTGATGGCGCAATGCCGTCGTCAGCGCGGCGAAGCGGCCGGGCTCGCCGGGCGAGAAGATGCCGGTGGTCAGGCCGAAGATGAAGATGTTGTCGTCGCCGACGCGCTCGTGGATCTCGACATTGGCGCCGTCGAGGGTGCCGATGGTGAGCGCGCCATTCAGCGCCAGCTTCATGTTGCCGGTGCCGGACGCCTCCATGCCCGCCGTCGAGATCTGCTCGGACAGGTCGGCGGCCGGGATGATCATCTCGGCGAGGCTGACATTGTAGTTCGGCAGGAACACGACCTTGAGCAGGTCGCGCACGGTCGGGTCGCTGTTCACCACCTGCGCCACGTCATTGGCGAGCTTGATGATCAGCTTGGCCTGGTGGTAGCTCGCCGCCGCCTTGCCCGCGAAGATCTTTACCCGCGGCACCCATTCCTTGTGAGGCTGGGCGCGCATCGCCTGGTAGAGCGCGATCGTCTCCAGGATGTTGAGCAGCTGGCGCTTGTATTCGTGGATGCGCTTGATCTGCACGTCGAACAGCGCGTTCGGATTGACGCGGATGTCGAGCCGGTCGCGGATCAGCTTGGCGAGCGCCACCTTGTTGTTGCGGCGGACGGCGCCGAAAGCGTCGTGCAGCGCCGTGTCGCCGACATGCGGCTCGAGCCGGTCCAGCACAGTGGCATCGTCGAGGATCTCCGGGCCGCAGGTGTCGACAAGGATGCGCGTGAGGCCCGGGTTGGCCTCGTGCAGCCAGCGCCGGAAGGTGATGCCGTTGGTCTTGTTGTTGACGCGGCCGGGGTAGACGAGGTCGAGGTCGTGGAAGATCGTCTTCTTGACCAGGTCGGAATGCAGCGCCGAAACGCCGTTGATCGAATGCGAGCCGATGAAGGCGAGATGGCCCATGCGCACGCGCCGGCCATTGTTCTCGTCGATCAGCGAGACGGAGGAGAGGAAGCGGTCATTCGATTCGGGCAGCTTCTTCGCCTTTTCGAGATGGATCGCGTTGACGAGGTAGATGATCTGCATCTGGCGCGGCAGCAGCCGCTCCAGGAGCGGCACCGGCCAGGTTTCCAGCGCCTCGGGCAGCAGCGTGTGGTTGGTGTAGCCGAGCGTGCGGACGGTGATGTCCCAGGCCTCGTCCCACGGGATCTCGCGCAGGTCTACGAGGATGCGCATCAACTCGGCGACGGAGATCGCCGGGTGGGTATCGTTCAGCTGGATCGCCACCTTGTCCGGCAGCGAGCGGATGTCGCCATAGGTGCGGGTATGGCGATGGATCAGGTCCTGCAGCGAGGCGGAGACGAAGAAGTATTCCTGCCGGAGGCGCAGCTCCTGCCCGGCCGCGCTCTCGTCGCTCGGATAGAGAATCTTGGAGATCGTCTCGGCCCGCACCTGCTCGACCAGCGCGCCGATGTGATCGCCGGAGTTGAAGGCGTCGAGGCGGAGCGGGTCGACGGCGCGCGCCGACCAGAGGCGCAGCGTGTTGACGTGGCGGCCGCGCCAGCCGGGGATCGGCGTGTCATAGGGCACCGCCTCGATCGTCTCGGCCGCGTGCCAGACATAGCGCGCGACGCCGGAGGGCGTCATGATCGCCTCGACCGAGCCGCCGAACTGGATGTCGTAGACGACCTCGGGACGCTCGAACTGCCAGGGATTGCCGAAGGAGAGCCAGGTCTCGGGATATTCCTGCTGCCAGCCGCCCTTCACCACCTGGCGGAACAGGCCGTGGTCATAGCGGATGCCGTAGCCATAGGCCGGGATCGACAGCGAGGCCATCGAATCCATGAAGCAGGCGGCGAGACGGCCGAGGCCGCCATTGCCGAGCGCCGCGTCCGGCTCGACGGTGCGCAGCCGCTCCATGTCGACGCCGAGATCGCCGAGCGCGGCGCGGAACGCCTCGGTCAGGCCGAGATTGTTCATCGCGTCGAATAGTAGCCGGCCGATCAGGAATTCGAGCGACAGGTAGTAGACCCGCTTGCGGCCCTCGGCATAGGTCGCCTTGGACGAGGCGATCCAGGGATCGACCATGCGGTCGCGCACGGCGAGCGCCGTCGCGACGAACCAGTCGCGGTCGCTGGCGGTGACGGCGTTCTTGCCGACAGCATAGGTGAGCTTGGCGTTGATGGCGTCGCGCGCGGCGGCGATCTGGGCCTCCGTCGGCGTGGCGGCGGGACTCCGCGCCGGCTCCACCGCCTCGGCATCCTCGGTCGATATCGACATGGTAGCGTCTTGCATCGATAGGCCTCGTCGTGGCTCGCCGCGTCCTGCCTTGCACCCGGCCCCCGGCGAACGCTCGGGCCAGGCAGAATTCCATGCAACAACAATGCCGGATCGAACTGCCCCGCCGGATTCAACCATAAGGGCGCAAAACGGAACCGCATTGCTGCGGCACCTTATGCCATAGTCCGTTTCGGCAAGACGACAGCCTATTTTTCAGTCATGCGGCCGGGAGCCCTTGGCACGGGCGCCGCTCAGGCATCGCGCATCGAGCGATGCACGATGATGCGATGGCCGTCGACCGAGAGGCGGCCTTCCTTGATCAGGGCACGAATCTGCTTGTTCACGGCCTCGCGGCTCGCGCCCAGCATCTGCGCCAGCGTGCCCTGGGTCAGGTCCAGCTCGACCACGGCGACATCGCGCTCGATGCGGCCATGGATGAGAGCGAGCTGGCGCAGGAGCACCAGCAGGCGGTGGCGCAGGTCGGTGAACACGGCGCGGTTCACCTGCTCGTTGGTCTGGCGGAGCCGCTCGCAGAGGCTCAGGATGATCTGGCGCTGCAGCTGGCTGGAAGTGTCGAGCAGGTTCAGGAAGGGCTGGCGCGGCACGAAGATCAGCTTCGTCTCCGTCAGCGTGGCCGCGCCGGCGCTGCGCGGCAGGCCGTCGATCAGCGCGATCTCGCCGATCACCTCGCCTTCCTCGAACAGCTGGATCGTCAGTTCGCGGCTGTCGTCCGCCGTCAGAAAGATGCGCACGATGCCGTCGACGACAGAATAGAGCCCGTCCGATTCGTCGCCCTGGGAAAACAGCACCGTATCGGCGGGATAGGTCGTGACGCGGGCGATCTGCGCCAGACGCGTCAGATCTTCCTTTTCGAGGCCGTTGAAGAAGCTCGTCCGACCGAGCCAGGAAACAATCTCGCCGACCTGCACCCTGCCCTCCGTCGTGATCTGCGTACTACCCTGATGCGTTGTGTAACGGATAGCATTCAATTCGCCTCATGACGAGGGAAGTGAAGCCCGCCCCTCACCGCGCTTCAGCAATTCGCGGAACAGCGACCGCCGCCACGATTGCAGCGCCCGCTCGCCGGTCTCCATCGCCATCACCATGTCGCCGCTGATCAGCAGCCTGGACATCGAGCGGAAGCGCACCGGAGCCAGCCCGCCCGCGAGCTCCCGGCAGCGCCGGTCGTCATAGAGCCCGGCCGCGAGGTCGAGCGCGGCGACCAGCGCCAGGCGCGTGCCGGAACGGCGGACGAGATCTTCGAGCGCCTGTTCCTCCGCCGCGCCCTGCAGCCGGCGCGCCGCCTGCAGCACGTCGATGACCAGCCGCAGCAACTCGAAATGATGCGAGCTCGCAGCGTGGACGCCGGCGATCGCGAGCCGCGTCGAGGAACGCGCGGCCTCGGCCGGATCGCCATGCGGGCAGAGCTCGGCAAAGCCGAGCGAAAGCTTCGAGCGAAGGCCGGGCGCGTGGACCAGGTTGCCCTGGATCTCCAGCATCAGCCGCTTGTGGACCGCATGGAACCACTTGCGCTCCATCTGCTCGTCGTCGCGCTGGTCCGGCCACAGTTCGAACCCTGAGGCCGCCACCACGGCCTCGACCGCATCGAGGCTCTCGACCGGGATGATCAGGTCGATGTCGCTGGTCGGCCGCAGCACCGGGTCCGGATAGATGTTGTCGGCGAAATCATGCCCCTTGATCAGCAGCGCCGGCTGGCCTGCCGCGCGGAGCGCCGTCGACAGCCCCTTCGCCTCGGCGCGCAACTGCATGTTGAACGCGATGCCGCTGGCGAAGCGGCCGGCGAAATCGTCGCGCACGGGGCGAAGCTCGGTGCTGGAAAGCATCGGCCGAAGCTTGCGCAAAACCGCGGGAAGCACACCATGCCGCTCGGCCTGCGACAGTAGCAGGCCGGCCCGTTCGCGGGTGAGCGTCATCGGGGCGAGGGTCGATTCCGGGTCCGCGAGTTCGATCAGCAGGCGGCCATCGGCGCGCGACAGACGACGCGGCGTCCCGCCCGGCGGCGGCGCGGTCTCAGCGGAATCGACAGCGGACATACAATCCTCATTGCATCGGCAGACAAGCTGGACGGACACCGCCGCCCGGATGAACAAAGGGCGATGCCTCCGCACCGCCCATCATCCCCTGCATATTCAGGACGGCCAACCAGCGTCGAACGACGCACGGCTCAGCCGAAACGGGATCCGCCTACGGAGGCGGCGCATTGCCGGACGTGGCGGCGACGATCATCGCCACGCGTTCGCGCTTCAGCAATTTGGGCTTCTCATACGTCTTCTTCATTCCATATTCCCTGCTGACTATCTTTGAATCGATCGGACGAAGCCGCCGTTCGGTTAGCCAACCGCAAGCCGCACCTCTGGTCAAGCACACCTGGTTCGGCTATCCCACGTTTCGCACCAGCCAAGAGAGAGACTTCCCGTGTCCAGAATTGAGCCGAGCGCCGTTTGGGCGCTTCATGAAAACACGAGCTTTCAGCCGCTCGGCGACGGCGAAGGCGGCGTTCTGCTCGACACCGTGTCGGGCCAGCTCTTCACCTGCAACGACACCACGGCCGCTTTCCTGTCGACCGTCGACGGAACCCGCAATTTCGCCGGCATCCTGACGGAGCTGGAAACCGTGTTCGACGTCGACGCCGACATGCTGCGCGACGACATGTCGGATCTCGCCAACCATCTGGCCTCCGAAGGCCTGATCGTTCGCGTTGACAAGTGACATCCGGCAGCGTCCTTCGCCGGGCGATGTTCCGGGCCGAGATGTGGTTGTGGGCCCGCACCCTGCCGCTCCGCTGCCGAAAGTCCCGTGATTTCGCCGACATCATGAAGATCGCCGATGCCGGCGCCGATCGACGCTACCGCGGCCTCGCGCCCGCCTATATAGCCCACCGCGCCAAGCGCGCGGCACGGCGCCCCTGGGTGATGCGCGACCGCCGGTGCCTGCGCGAGGGCATTCTCGCCTATCGCTTCCTGACGCTCGCGGGGATCCCGGCCGCCATGCATTTCGGCGTCGACCGCAAGAGCATCGGCAGCGCCAGGCTCTCCGCCCATTGCTGGGTCGTCGTCGACGACAAGCCCCTTCTCAATCCGCCGGAACCATCCATGGTGACGGTTTTCATCGAAAAGAACCGCGCCGGATCCGCCTGATGCACAAGACCCGTTTCGTCATCCCCGGCCTCGCCTTCAACGTGATCGCCGAGCGCGAGGGACTGGGCGCGCCGATCTTCCCGCAGCTTGCCGGCTTCGAGCAGGCGGAAGGCCCGGTCGCGCACGAAATCCTGGTCCGCGAAGCCGCCGGCGACGACATCGCCACCGAGGGCGAGTTGATCTGGTCCGGCACGCTGATCGACGGCCTCTATGCCGAGATCAGCGCCAATGGCGACCGCCAGCAGTTCCGCGTTCCCGGGAAGCTCTCGATCACAGAGGAAATCGGCCGCGCACAGACCGAGGTTCAGGTCACGGCTTCGGCCGAGCAGCCGTTCCGCTCGATGGCGGGCGCGGTGCTTCTCGACATGGCGCTGCGCGGGCACGGCCTGATGACGATCCATTCCGCGTCGCTGATGCTTCCCGGGCGCGACGAACTCATGCTGCTGTTCGCCCCGAGCGGCTTCGGCAAGACCACGACCTCACTCGCGCTGGCGCTCGGCGGCTACGGCCATATGGGCGATGACGTTGTCATCCTGCGCCAGGAAGGCGCGGAACTGTTCGGCTGGGGCATGCCGCGCACGCTGAAGGTGCAGCGGCGGACGGCGGCGATGTTCCCCGAAATCGCGCCGCATCTCGGCGCCTTCGGCGGCGAGGAGGACGAGGCGCCGCTGACGCGCGCCGCGCTCGCCGAATTGCTGCCGCTGCCGGATGCCTCGAAGGGATACCGGATCGGCGCAGTCGTGGTCGTGGGTCCGCGCTCGGAAGGCGAAGCGAGCCTGAAGCGCCTTTCCAAGGCCGACGCGCTTACCGTGATCCTCAGTGACAATATCGGCCTGCTCGGCGGCGGCGTGCCACGCGCGCAGCAGGAGTTGTTCCGGATGCTGTCGAAGCTCGTCGGATCGACGCCGACCTTCCGCCTCGATGCCGGCACCGAGCCGCGCCGCATCGCGCCGGCCTTCGACAAGGCGCTGGGCATCATCCACGAGGCGATGGCGGGCTGAGGTTTGGAGGCTCGGAGAGCTGGCTGGCCCCTCCTGTCGACCTCCGCCTAGCCGGTCGCATCAGCCGCCGGGCCGCCCAGCATCCGCCGCACCAGCAGGTGGCCGAGCGCGCGCGGCTCGGTCTCGGCGACCAGCGCCAGCTTGCTGGAGACGGCGAGCGTCGAGATACCGTGCAGGCCGGCCCACATGGTGACGGTCGCCGCCTGCCGCGCCGCGGCGGAGGTGTCCGGCATCAACGGACCGAGCGCCTCGGCGACGAGCGAGATCAGGGCCGCGAGCTTCGGCCGATACCAGTCCGGCAGGTCCTCGCCCTCCGGCAGGCGATGCTCGAACAGCAGGCTCCAGAGGCGCGGGCGGCTCTCGACGAAATCGAAATAGGCGTCCACCAGCCGTTCGGGTCGCAGCGCCGGTTCCGCCCTCGCCGCCTCGACCAAAACCAGCGCCAGAGCGTCGAGCGTCGCCGCGTTCACCTGGACGATGAGGTCGTCGAGATTGGCGAACAGATTGTAGATCGTGCCCGGCGCATATCCGATCCGCTCGGCGACCCGGCGCACCGTCAGGCCGCGCAGGCCCTCCTCCACCACGATCGCGCGCGCCGCCTCCAGCGCCAGATGCTTCAGCTCTTCGGGGGCATGGTCGCTGCGACGTGCCATCTCGCCTCCTGACAGGCTCTTACCCGGCGCATGCTCTCGCCGGCCCGTTCCGTAGCACATATTGAACATCGTTCAAAACGCTGTTATGAAATTGAACATCGTTCAATTCATGCGACTTGCGAGTCGCCGCGAACAGGCCGAGGTTTGACGCCATGGACGCTTCCGCAAAGACATCCTCGCCCGAGGCATCGTTGCCCGCCCACTCCCGGGCCGGCTCGCCGCCGCTCCTGAAAACGCCGGGCTTCCTGCCCCTCTTCATCGTGCAATGGTTCGGCGCCTTCGCCGACAACGCCCTGAAGAGCGCCTTCGGCTTCATGGTCGCCTATGGCGGCGCGGAGCTGTTCGGCCTGTCGCCGCAGGTGGC
>JAFKJZ010000109.1 GCA_017305815.1 Hyphomicrobiales bacterium | reverse complement strand
GTTCGCGATGACGGTAGCCTTCGGATCCCTGCGGGGGAGGATCTCCTCGTTGGCCGCGCGGCTCTGGTCGCCGGCCGATACGAAGACGACCGCCGCGGCGCGCGCCGCGATCCGCCTCTCGGCCAGCCGGCTGAGCTGGCGGAGCGGGAACGGCTTCCGGACGTGGTGGAACCCATGCACCGTGTAGACGAGCGGGCCGATATGGCGCAGCGCCGGGAAGCAGAAAGGGAGTGCTGCGCGCGCGCCATGAGCGTGGACGATGTCGGGCCGGGTCGCCTCGACCGGCCGCGCCAGGCGGCGGGCGATGCGCGGGTCGAGCCGCGAGGTGAAGAAGTCGAGCCCATGCGTGCGGATGCCGGCCGCCTTCGCCTGCTCCATCACGGCGGAGCCGGGCGCCGTGACCAGTGTCACGTCCCATCGTCCCGTGGCGAGCAGGTCGCGGCAGAGGCCGAGCACGGCGGTTCCGCCACCGCCGGCGCTTCCGTCGGGCAGGATGTGCAGGATGCGGCGGCGCGGCGATCCTTCCGAGCGGGCGCTCCCATCCGTTTCCCGCGGCAGCGGCTCAGCCATGACGCGGCTCCATCGGGCTTGCCCTGTCGCGTCCCGCGAGGGCGGCTGCGCGGGCGGCGAGCAGCAGCGTGGAAGCCAGCACCATGGCGAGGCCGCCGCCTAGGAGCCCGAACCGGGGCAGCAGCATCAGGCTGAACAGCAAGGCGGCCAGCGCCCCGCCAATATTGATCCAGGCCAGAGATCGGTCGAGTCCGCGGCTGTAGAGTCCGTAGTTGAGCGCGTCCGCCAGCAGCCGGATCACCGTCGAGGCGAGCATGAGCGCCAGCAGCGGCGCATCGATCGGCAGGGCAGTGCGGGTCGCAGGCGGCAGGGCGTGAACGGCGACGGCATAGACGAGGATCGCAAGTGGCGCGCCGATCGCCGCGACGCGGACGGACAGATCGCGGAGCTCCCGACGCCACTTCCCTTCGCCGCCCGTGCGGTAGGCCGTGACCAGTACGGGCAGGGAGACCTGTATGGTCGCGGCCGTCACCAGCACGTGGATGGCGTTGGCGATCGCCCAGTGCAGCACGAAGATGCCGGTGGCGTGAAGATCGAGCCGCGAATGGACGACGTAGCGGTCGAGATAGGCCATGCCGGCGATGCCGAGATCATTCAGGTAGATCAGCCCGCTGCCGCGCAGCCGCGCCAGGATCCAAGCCGTGTCGACGCGATGACGGGAAATCGCCGCGAGCGGCCAGTCGCGGGCGACGGACAGCAGCGTGCCGAAATTCGCGACGAGCGCGAGCGTCCAGCAGAGCAGCACGAAATCGAGGCTGCGCAGCCCCGGGAAGGCGATGCCAAGCCCGGCCGCAGGCAGAACCCAGAGGCCCGAGCGGATGAAGAGCAGCCAGTTGGCGGCGAGCGGCCTTCCCAGGCTGATCAGGGCGAGATGAAGGTCGAAGGCGATCGTCTCGAGGAACAGGATCGCGGCGATCCAGGGCAGCGAATCCGGCACGGCGATCCCGCCTGCCACCATCAGCGCCGCGACGATGGCGCCGGCGGCCGTCAGGCTCGCGATGGTGAGGAGAAGGCGGTCGCGGACCAGCCGCCCGGCCTGGAGGGGCGGGCGGCCGACGATCTCGCGGCCGAGGAAATAGGTCACGCCCCAGCCGAGCACGACCGGCGCCAGCGCTGCCGCGCCCTGGATCAGCCCGAACTGGCCGACCGCGCCGATGCCGAGATAGCGCGCGAGATAGATGACCAGTCCGAACCGCATCGCCAGCCCTGCCGCCCGCAGGGTCAGATTGGCGGCGGGAAGCAACAGCGGGTGACGACCGAGGGCGACGCTAGCCGACGGCATGGGAGTCGGCCGGTGATGGAGAGGACGCGGCTTCGGACCGCGCGGGAGACAGGGCAGGCTCCCAGCCGACCTGTCGTTCCAGCCGCTCGGCGATCCACGACCAGTCGAGGTCCGCCGCGAAGCGGAGGCCGGCTTCGGAATAGGCCGCCCACTGGCCAAGGATGGCCCGTGCGGCGTCTGCCAGGGCGGCCGGCGCCGGCTCGGCGACGAGGCCGCATCCGGCGGCGCGCACGATGTCGCTGGCGCCGTTGCCGGGATAGCCGGCGGTCAGCACCGGCAGGCCGCTGGCCATCGCCTCGGCGACGACGCGCGGAAAGCCCTCGCGCTGGCTGACGATGGCGAAAAGCTCATGTTCTGCCAGAAGCTTCGCCTTGTCCTCGTCGCTGACGGGCCCGGCAAGGGCTATGTCGCCCCCCACCGGCGACGCCGCGATCACGGCTTTCAAGGACGCCAGCCCCGGCCCGTCGCCGGCGATGGTGAGGCGCCCGGCATAGCCCCCCTGCCTGAGTTGCTCGAAGGCGGAGACCAGAAGCGGCAGGTTCTTGTGCTCGACGATGCGGCCGAGCGAGAGGATCCCGCTGCGCATCCGGGCAGGCGCGGAGTGGTATTCCCCGAGCCGCAAGCCGCTCGTCAGGACGAGGAACGGCCGCTCCGATGTCGTTCCGATAGCCGTGGCGACGACGTCGCTGATCGCGGCGTTGTGGCCGGAGAGACGCGGGAGCCAGCGCTGTACGGTTGCATAGAAGCGCCCGTTGCGAACCTCGCACCAGTGCAGGACGGTCCTTCGTCGAAGCCGGCGCGGCAGTGTCACGGCATGCAGCAGCGGCCATTGGTTGAGCACGACGAGATCATAGTCGTCGTCCCGCAGCCGGCGTCGAGTCCAGAACGCGTAGCGGAAGATCGTCGGCCAGGCGCGCTTCATCCAGGCTCGCGGCGGCGAACGGTAGGCAGGGTCCGAAGGAAACCGGTGCACAGCAATGCCGTCGAGCGTCTCCTCGGCCGGCAATCCGGCCGCGTGGCCGATGCAGAACACCTCGACCCGATGGCCGCGGTCGGCGAGCGCGCGGCCGAGCCCTTCGAAGAAGAGCTCCTGCCCGCCGATGGAGGGCGGATAGAGTTCGGTCAGGAGCGCGATCCGCATCAGGTGGCTCCGCTCGCGGCTGCTGCCGGTCCGAACAGGCGCGGGCTGATGTCGGGATGGCGCCACAGATCCTGCACTGCGTCCTGCAGCGTGCGCCTGGGCCGCCAGCCGAAACGTTGTTGGATCCGGCCGATATCGGCGGCGAGGAAGGGCCGGTCGACGGCGCGGGCGCGGACCGGATCCGACACGATGTCGAAATCGAAACCGGCCGCCTGCCGCAGATGGTCGAGAATCTCGGCGACGGAATGCTGGCGCGAGGTGCCGAGATTGACCGGCACTGTCTCGCCCGGCGCGACATGGCCCGCCAGCGCCAGCGCCGCGAAGCCAGCGGCGGCATCCTCGACATGGATGTAGTCGCGCTTCGGCCAGATGTTGCCGAGCCGGACCTCGCGCCGTCCCGCCTTCAGCTGCAGCGTGATTTCCGGCAGCAGGTGCGGATTGGTTTCGCCCGAGCCGACGACGTTGAACAGGCGGGTGGCGATGCCGGCGAGTTCCCGGCTGCGGGCGAAATGCTGCAGATATTGCTCGGCCTGCAGCTTGGTCAGGCCGTAGACGTCGCTCGGCTCGAGGCTGGAAGCGTCCTCGCGATGCGGCGCCTCGTCGGGCCTGTAGACCGCGCCGCTGCTCGCCAGCACGAAGCGGCAGCCTTTCGGCGCGGCGGCGAGGAGATTGACCGTGCCGGCGACATTGACCGTGACCGCCGTCAGCGGATCGCGCTCGCATTGCGGGATGAAATGGATCGCGGCGAGATGGAGGATCACCTCGGGCCGGAACGCCTCCATGACCCGCTGGACCTGGTCCTGGTCGCGGACATCGCCCTCGACCAATTCGATCCGTTCGAGCTCGGAGGCCGTGAACCGGTCGCGGCCGAAGCGGAGCGCGTCATAGACGAGGACATTGTGGCCGGCGGAGAGCAGGCGGACGAGAGGCCGTCCGACGAAGCCGGAACCGCCAGTGATCAGGATGCGACTGCGATGACCTGTCATTGCCATGGTCCCCCCGGCATCGCGTTCCCGGAGCGGACCTGTCCCGATCCGTCCCCAGGAAGCGATGCGAAACTGGCTTGCGGTCGTTCGTCTGGTCTGCGGCTGGTGTCCTCTGCCCCCTTATGGCGGATGCACCAGATGGATCGGCATGCAACAGAAGATGGCCCATGATGTCATGAAACAGACCCGGTTGTCGAATTGTGGTCGGCGTCACCTGCACGGTGTGGATGCATCGCCGGAAACGGGCGTGCCGGCTGAACCGAATATTAATCGGCAGACGCCTAGGCTCGCTTCTCGTCATCGCCGTTCCCCCGGGAGCGGGCGATAGTCCGTATCTTCATGCTGGAGGGCGCGGAGGCCGTTCGACGACCTTCTCGTCCCGCCGTGACTTGTGAATCGAGAGGAAGTCGGCGCGTTCATGGCTGACGGTCCCCGCCCCCTCGGAACCGCCAACGGGGCTTCGCCAAGCGAAGCGGGGCCCTGGCCGCTGGCGCTTGCCGTGCTGGCGGCCTCGTTCCGTCGCGCGGTCTGGTGGATCCTGCTCGCCGGCGTCGTGTTCGGTTGCCTCGGCTTCGTCGCCAAGTCCTTCCTGCCGCAGCGCTATTCCGCCACGGCGCAGTTCCTGCTCGATCCGCGCGGATTGCCGGTGTTTCCGGGCGATGTCGCGACGGCACAATTCGACGCCAACAGCCAGATCGGCGTCGTCGAGAGCCAGATGCGCGTCCTGACCTCGGAACGCGTGCTCTCGAAGATCCTGCGCGACGAGAGCCTGATGAGTGAGCTGTCGCCGGAGGAAGACGACGCGGAGGAGGGCGTGACGCCGACCGAGCCGATGCCGCTCCGGCCGAGCCTGGACTCGGATGGCGCCAGTGCCGCCGCCCTCGCGGCGCTGCAGCGCTCGATCTCGGTGCAGCGCGCGGAGCGTAGCTTCGTCATCGACGTCACGGCCACGGCGCGCACGCCGGCCGCGGCGGCGCGTCTCGCCAACGCCGTGGTCAAGGCTTATGTCGAGGAGGATGCGGCGAACCGTTCCGCCGCCGCCCGTCGTCTGACCGAAGAACTGACGTCGCGCCTCGACGCCTTGCGCAAGCGGCTGAGCGACGCCGAGTTCAAGGCAAACGCCTTTCGGATCGACAACGGCCTGATCAGCACCGGCGACCGGCTGGTGGTGGAGCAGAAGCTCGCCGATGCCGTCAACGCGGTGAGCGCCGCGCAAATCCGCCTCGACCAGGCGACCGCGCGCGCGGCCCAGCTCGATTCCTCCGGCGGCGAGCTTTCCATGCTCGGCGCCAACGACGACACCCGCTCGCTGACCCTGCTGATCGAGCGGCAGAACGCGGCGCAGGAGGATCTCGCCGCGCTCGCCGCTCGGCTTGGCGACCGTCATCCGGCACTGACGGAAGCGCGCGGTCGAGTGGAGGAGATCCGCCGGCGCATCCGTCTTGAGCTCGATCGCATCCGCCTCGCCGCCCGCGCCGATCTCGAGCGCGCCCGGACCACGCAGCAGGCCGTCGCCCGCTCCGTCGACTCGCTCTCCGACGCCGTCGCCAAAACGCAGCAGGCGAAGATCGAGATGCGCACGCTGGAGCAGGAGGTCGAGACCAATCGCGCTCTGCTCGAATCCTTCAAGACTCGCGCCCTGCAGGCGAGTGAATTCGGCCAGATCGACCCCGGCGCGGTCCGCGTCGTTTCGGTCGCGCAGCCGCCGCCGACGAAGAAGTCGCTGGCCGGCCGGATCGTCTGGGGCGTTTTCGGCGCCGCCCTCGGCATGATGCTCGTCGCCGCCTGGATCACGCTCCGCGCGATGTGGCGGCTCGGCTCGATTTCGGCGGTGCTGCCGCGCATCGATGCCGCCCGGATTTCGTCCGGCCGGCCACGCGGGCCTTCCGACGAGATCGTGCTACCGTCCTGACCCGATGAATCCGCGCCCCCAAAATCCGAGAATGCGAGCCCGCGGATGAGCCAGGGCAGATCCCGGGCCCCACGCCTGCTGGGCTGGATCGGCTGGGCCGGCGCCGATGCGATCGGCCGGCTCGCCCTGCTGACGGGCAGCACCGTCATTCTCTCACGCATGCTGGAGCCGCGCGATTTCGGCGTCAGCGCGCTGGTGCTGACGATCGTCGCGGTGGCTTCCGTCTGCGTCGGCGCGCCGTTCGAGGAGGCGCTGGCACAGAGGCGCGCCTTGCGCCGCTCGCATCTCGGCGCCGCGCTCGCCGTCGCCTTCCTCGTGGCGCTCGGGCTGTTTCTTCTCTCCATCGCAGGCGGCTTCTGGCTCGGCCGGGCCTATGGCGAGCCGGAGATGCGCGTGCTGCTGCCGGTCGCGATGCTGTCGATCTTCTTCAGCGGCCATTCGGATATCGCGACGGCGCTGGCGCGGCGGCTGCATCGCTTCAACGATGTGGCTATCGCGACGCTCGGCGGCCACGCGATCGGCATCGCGCTTTCGCTGGCGATCGCCTTCGCCGGCGGTGGCATCTGGGCGCTGATCGCCCAGCGCCTGCTCGTCGTCGTCGCCCGCGCCATCCTGCTGCAATGGCGGCTCGGCTTCCTGATCCTGCCGCGCTGGTCGATCGAGCATCTCGGCCATATCGGCCGTTTCGCCCGGATCTCTTTCTTCGACCGGCTGGCCGACAACCTCACCTATCTCGCCTTCAACAATGTCGTCGGCGCGCTCTACGGCGTCACCGTGCTCGGCTATGTCAACATGGCGATGCGGCTGATCGAGCCGATCCGCGGCGCGATCGTCGCGACGTCGCACAACCTGGCCTTTTCCTATTTCGCCGGCGCCAGCTCCGATCCGCGTCGGCTGCGCGACCGGGTCGAGCCGGTCGTCGCCAATGCCGCCTTCGTCATCGCGCCGCTTTTCGTCGGCATGGCGGCGGTGACGCCGATCCTGCTGCCCATCGTCGCCGGGCCGGGCTGGGACGGGGCGATCGACATCGCGATCTTTCTCGCGGTCGGGGCCGCCATCCTGCTGCCGGCGCGGCTCGTCTATACGGCGCTTTCGGCCAGCGCGCGGCCGGAATTCAGCCTGATCGGTTCGCTGTCCGGCTTTGGCGCGACCCTGCTGCTCCTCGTCGTCGCCAGCCCGCTCGGGCCGGTCAGCGTCGGCCTGTCACGGCTCGTCGGCGATACGTTCCAGTCGGCGCTGGCGATCGGCCTGCCGGCGCGCAACCTCGCCTGGCCGCGACGGGAGCGTTTCCGGGCGCTGTTGCCGGCCTGGGGGCTTTCCGGCGCGATGGGGGCGATCGTCGTCGGCGTGGGCTTCGCGCTGGATGGCGTCAATCGGCCGCTCGCGCTGGTTATTTCGGTCACGACCGGCGTTGTCTGCTATGCGGTGC
>JAFKJZ010000108.1:16151-20830 GCA_017305815.1 Hyphomicrobiales bacterium | reverse complement strand
CGAGCACGACGCGGCCGAGCTCGGTGTCGATCTTCTCGAACTCGCGGTATTGCGGTTCCTCGACCAGCACCTGCATGGTGACGTCGAGGCCGACCATGGTGATCGGCACGCCGCTGTCGAGCACGATCTTCAGCGCTTCCGGATCGCAGAAGGCGTTGAACTCTGTCGGCGTGATGTACTCGCTCTTGCGCCAGAAGACGCCACCCATCCAGGTGATGTCCTTGATCTTCGAAAGAAGCTCCGGGTACTTCAGCACGAACAGGCCGATATTGCAGAGCGGGCCGGTCGCGACGATGCGGAGCGGCTCATCCTGTTCGCGCAGCGTCTTGGCGATGAAGTCGACCGCGTGCATCGGCTCGACCTTCTTGGTCGCCTGCGGCAGGTAGGGCGAGCCCTCCAGGCCGCTCGGGCCGTCGGCGGTGCCGAGCACCAGCGGGCGGGCGAGCGGACGCACGCAGCCGGCGGCGACCGGCACGTCATGCGCGCCGATGAACTCCAGGATGCGCAGCGTGTTCGAGACGGTCTTCTCCGGCTCGGCATTGCCGCAGGTGACGGTGACGCCGAGCAGGTCGATCGCCTTGGAGCGATGCGCCATCACCAGCGCGATGGCGTCGTCATGGCCGGGATCGCAATCGAGCAGGATCGGCGTCGGGCGGGTGGTGTTCAATTCGGTCGTGGTCATTCTCGTGCCCTCACGCCGCTTCCGTCTGGTAGCGGACGATCGTTTCCTTGAAGAGCTTCATGAAGCGGCGGCCGTCGATGTCGGTGCAGATCCGCGTCGTCTTCGGACCGCCGCCGGGCAGCAGCTGGCGGCCGCGATAGGCGACGGTCTGGCCGCGCGCCAGACGCCCGTCCAGCACGATGTCGCAGAAGAGCGGCTCGGTCATGGTGCAGAGCGTCGGATCGAAGGCGAGCGCGACGGTGATGATGTCGTCCATCGGGAAGCCGACGAGATCGAAGAACTCGCGCCAGATGTCGATGTAGATCGGGAACGAGTCCTGCATCATCTGCAGCACCGGATGATCGCCGGCGTCCTTGAGGTCGGCCAGGTCGTCGCGGGTCAGCATCGAGGCGGCGGCGCGGTTGTCCTCGCAGACGTCGAGCGGCACCAGGATCGTGTCGACGCCCTGGTTGAGCACGACGCGCGCGGCTTCCGGGTCGGCCCAGATGTTGTATTCCGACAGCGGCGTGATGTTGCCGGGCGTGACGAAATTGCCGCCGAGCAGGACCATGCGCTTCAGCGCCTTGGCGAGCGCCGGCTCCTGCAGGAAGGCCATGGCGGCGTTGGTCATCGGGCCGGTGACGACGAGCGTGATCTCGCCCGGGTTGGCGAGCGCGGTGTCGATGATGAAGTCGACGGCGTGCTTGTCGATCACCTTCAGCGTCGGCGTCGGCGCCGGCGGATTGAACTTCTTCAGCCGGTCGCCGAAGCGCGCGACGAGGCGCTTCTCGAAATGCACCGGCGCCTGCATGTCTTCCTTGGAATTGCCGACGATCGGGCGCCAGGCGCCCTTCGCGACCGGCACGTCGCCCTTGCCGGCCAGCGCCAGCGTGTTCAGGACGACATTGGTGACCTGCTCGATCGGCCCGGCCGCACCGGTGCAGGTGGTGACGCCTTCGAGCTTGATCGACGGCGAGATCGCCGCGAAGAGCACCGCAAGAATGTCGTCGCCCGCGGAGTCGACGTCGAGAATGATGCGTTCCATTTTATCCCCTGTCACGGCTTGGAAGCGTCCGTGGCGGCAGTTGGTTGGATGGTGTTGGACTTGACGGAAAGCGCGCGTCCCATGCTGGCGAGCGTCTCCTGGATCACGCGGGGGCGCGACCGGTAGGAGAGCGCGAAGAGCGCGATGAGCGCGACCAGATAGGGCACGGCGAGCACGAGATAGGACGAGATACCGAGCGTCTGCAGGCGCAGCGACAGCGCGTCGGAGAAGCCGAACAGCAGGCAGCCGAACAGGATCTTCAGCGGATCGCCGTTCGAGAAGATCAGGATCGCCACCGCCATGAAGCCGCGGCCGGACGACATGTTCTCGGTGAACATCGTCGTGTAGCCGAGCGACAAATGCGCGCCGGCGAGACCCGCCAGCAGGCCACAGAGCAGCGACGACACATAGCGGATGCGGACGATCGAGATGCCGAGGGCTTCGGCCGCTTCCGGCTTCTCGCCGACGACGCGGATATAGAGGCCGAGCCGCGAGCGGTTGTAGAACAGGATCAGCACCGGCACGAGGATAAAGGCGAGATAGACCAGCGGCGTGTAGCCGGAGATCATCTGGCCGAACCAGCCGAGATCCTTGACGTTGGGCAGCTTCAGCGCCGGCAGGCCGACAAGGCCATGGCCGAAGATCGAGCCGCGCGTGCCGAAGATCGCCTTCATCAGAGAGATGGTCAGTCCGCCGGCCAGGATGTTGAGCGCCAGGCCGACGACGACCTCGTTCGCCTTGAAGGTCACCACCATCAGGGCGAAGATCAGCGCCAGCGTCAGCGCCGCGAGGATGCCGCAGAGAACGCCGATCCAGGGCGAGCCCGAGGCGATCGTGCCGATCACGGCGAAGAAGGCGCCGACCAGCATCTGGCCTTCGAGACCGATGTTGAAGATGCCGGCCTTGGTGGTGAAGGAGCCGCCCAGCGCGACGAGCAGGATCGGCGCGGTCGTGCGCAGCGTCGCGACGACCAGCGTGACGTTGAGGAGACGCTCTAGAACTTCCATCGACGCTCTCCCGCGGTCGAATCCGATGCCTTGCGGCGGATGGTGATCTGGGCCGAGACGGCGAGGATGATCAGCGCCTGGATGACGGTGATGATCTCGCGCGATGCGGTGGTGTCGACTTCCAGCAGCAGCGAGCCGCTGCGGAGCGCGCCGAAGAACAGCGCCGTGAAAATGGTGCCGATCGGGTTGCCGTTGGCGAGCAGCGCCGCGATGACGCCGTCGAAGCCGAAGCCGGGCGCGAAGCCCTCCATGAAGCGGTGGTGCACGCCGAGCGCCTCAACGCCGCCCGCGAGGCCGCCGACCGCGCCGGAGGCGATCAGCACCAGGAAGGTCTGCTTCTTGATGTCGATGCCGCCATATTCGGCGAATTTCGGGTTGGCGCCCATCTCGCTGACGGCATAGCCGCGCGCGGTCCGGTTGAAGAACAGATAGACGCCGACCGCGAGCACCAGGCCGATGATCAGGCCCCAGTTCAGCCGCGAGAACGAGAACAGTTCGGGCAGATAGGCGCTTTCGAGGATCGGCGGCGTCTCGGACTGGCCGCCAGGGCGCTTGAACCAGTTGATGGTCAGGTAGGATGTGAACAGGATCGCCACATAGTTGGCGAGGATGGTCGAGACCACCTCGTTGGTCTTGTAGCGCGCCCGGAAGAAGGCGGGGATGGCGATCCAGGCCATGCCGGCGATCACCGCCACCGCCATGGCGAGCAGCAGATGCAGCGCCGGCGGCAGGTTGAACGAGAAGCCGACCCAGGTGGCCCAGAAGCCGCCCATGAAAAGCTGGCCCTCGATGCCGATGTTGAACAGGCCGCCGCGGAACGAGATGCAGGCGGCGATGCCGCAGATCAGGATCGGCGTCGTCTGCAGCAGCGTGCCGGCGATGCGCTCGGGGCTGCCGAAGGCGCCGTTCAGCAGGGTGACGAAGACGCGGGCCGGGCTCTCGTCGACGGTCAAGATGACGAGGGCGCCGAGGCCGAGCGCGAACAGGATGGCCAGCCCCTGGCCGAAGAGACTATCGAAGCGGTCCGACATCAAGCGGCCCCCACGGTGTTGGAATGCGGCTCGGGGACGACGCCGGCCATCAGCATGCCGATCTCTTCCTCGTCGACACGGTCGCCGGAGATCTCGCCCATGATCGTGCCGCCGAACATCACCAGGATGCGGTCGGCGAGCCGGATCAGTTCATCGAGCTGCACGGAAATCAGCAGGATCGCCTTGCCGGCTTCGCGCTGGCGCATGATCTCGCCATGGATCGATTCCTGCGCGCCGATGTCGACGCCGCGCGTCGGCTGGTCGATCAGCAGGCAATCGGCACTGCCGGTGAACTCGCGCGCCAGCACGATCTTCTGGATGTTGCCGCCCGACAGGCTCTTGGCCGGCGATTCCGGCCCCCGCGTGCGGATGTCGAAGCGCTGGATCAGCGCCTTGGTCTGCTCGAGCAGGTAGGAGCGGTTGATGATGCCATGTGTCGACCACGGGCTCTGGGCCTGGCGGCCCATCAGCAGGTTCATCGAGATCGAGGCGTTGCGGTCGACGCCGCGCACCAGGCGGTCGCCCGGCACATGGCCGACGCCGGCGGCGCGGATCTCGCGCGCCGAGGCTCCGGTGATGGTGCGGCCGTTGAGCTTGATCGAGCCATGGCTGGAGGGCCGCAGGCCCGCAAGCACCTCGGCGAGCTCGGTCTGGCCGTTGCCGGCGACGCCGGCGATGCCGACGATTTCGCCGGCGCGGACGCCGAAGGAGACGCCGCGCAGCGCCGGCAGGCGGCGATCGTCACGCGCCCAGAGATCCTCGACCTCGAGCACGGTCTTGCCGGCGCTGGCGACGCGCGGCAGGCGGTCGAACGAAACCAGGCGGCCGACCATCAGCTGGACGAGATCGGACTTGGTCAGTTCCGCCGTCGGGCGCGAGGCGACGTTCTTGCCGAGACGCAGCACCGAGACATTTTCGGAAACCTCCATCACCTC
>JAFKJZ010000108.1:0-16079 GCA_017305815.1 Hyphomicrobiales bacterium | reverse complement strand
TCTGGAACAGCTCGCGGCTTTCCTGCGGCGTCAGCACGGCGGTGGGCTCGTCAAGGATGATGATGCGCGCGCCGCGCGCCAGCACCTTCAGGATCTCGATGCGCTGCTCGATGCCGACCGACAGCAGGCCGACGCGCTCGGTCGGATCCACCTGCAGGCCAAACTGCTTCGAGAGCTCGGCGGTGCGCTTGATCTGGGCGGCGTGGTCGATCAGGCCGCCCTTGCGGATCTCCATGCCGAGGAAGACGTTCTCGGCCACCGTCAGCGACGGCACCAGCTTGAAGTGCTGATGCACCATGCCGATGCCGGCGGCGATCGCCGCGGCCGGATTGGGCAGCACCTTCTTCTCGCCGTCGATCCAGATCTCGCCCTCGTCCGGCTGCAGCAGCCCGAACAGGACGTTCATCAGCGTGGTCTTGCCGGCCCCGTTCTCGCCGATGATGGCGTGGATCTTGCCGCGCTCGACGGAGAGATTCACGTCCTCGTTCGCGACGAAGGAGCCGAACCGTTTGGTGATCGATTTCAGCTCGATGGCTAATGACATGAGAATATGTCCCTGGTGCCCGTGCGCGCCGCCTCCGGCCCGGGGCCCGACGGATCAGCACGTCGCAGCCAGCACTGGATGCGCCGGCAGCACAAGGGGGCAGCCCGTCACGACGCGCCGCCACCCACTCGATGAGGCTTGGTAGAACCGGGCGGCCGGCCCCATCTCGCCCGGGGAGAGCGGGCGGGCGGGACCGGCGACAGCCCGGACCTTGTTACTGCGTGGTGGTCGCGACGGTGATCTTGCCCGAGGCGATGTCGGCGCGCAGCGCTTCCAGCTTTTCCTTAACGTCGGCCGGGATCTTGTCGGCGACGCCCGGGCAGAGCAGCAGCTCGACGCCGCCCGACTTGACGTCGGCGGTGTGGACGCTGCCCGGCTCGATCGTCTTGCCGTCGACCACGTCCTTGACGAGGTCGTAGACGGCGACGTTGGCGTTCTTCAACATCGAGGCCATGACATGGCCCGGCGCGACGTCGCACTGGTTGACGTCGACGCCGATCGAGTACTTGCCGGCAGCGGCGCTGGCCTGCAGCACGCCCTCGCCGGTCGGACCGGCGACGTTGTAGACGATGTCCGAACCCTGGCCGTAGAGCGCCATGGTCAGCTCGCTGCCCTTGGCCGGATCGTCGAAGGTGCCGGCGAAGACGGCGTCGAGGCGGACGTCGGGAGCGGCGGTCTTGGCGCCCTGCTCGTAGCCGGCGAGGAAGTCACGGATGACCGGGATGTCGCGGCCGCCGACGAAGCCGACGGCCTTGCCGTCGCCGAGACCCTCGATCTCGCTGCCCTTCTCGGCCATCAGCGCGGCGAGCGCGCCGGCCAGGAACGAGCCCTGGTTCTGGGCGAAATTGGCATAAATGATCTTCTTGGAATCGAGCACGCCGTCGATGAACACGAACTTGGTGTTCGGATAGGCCTCGGCCGCCTTCTGCAGCGCGTCGACCAGCTCCCAGCCCATGACGAAGACGAGGTCGTACTCGCCGCCCTTGGCCAGGTTGTTGAACTGCTCTTCATAGTCGAGGGCGCGGTTGCCGGTATCGACCAGCTTGACCTTCACGCCGAGATCCTTCTCGGCCTTCTTCAGGCCCTCGACGATGGCGACGCCAAAGCCCTGCGAGAAGTAGCCGGAGATCGCCGCGACGGAGACGTCCTTGGCGAGCGCAGCCTGGCTGGCGAGCGCGATGACGGAGGCGCCGCACAGCGCGACGAGACGACGAGACCAACTGGACATGATGAAACCGACCCTCTGGAGTGAAACAGGCGTTCGTTGTCGATGCCCATCCTCGACTCGACGCACCCGACAGTTTCCCCTGCACCGGTCACTCGAATATCGTTGATGGCCGTATGAGATTGCGGTGAACGCATCGCGCTGTCAATGCGGAAACGTTTGCGCGAATACGCCCGGTACGGCTGGACTGAAAGATGATGGTGGCAACCCACAAGAATCGAACCGCCGCGATCCAGTTTGGATGATCACCAACGATTTTTTCGGATGACGACGGCAAAGAAGGCGGCAGCCGCGCGGCACCGAAACCCGGCGAGCCACCCTGTCACGGCCAGGACTGCAGCCCGGCGCGAGCCAAGCATGCCTCGTGCCAAAGCCAGCCGAGGCCGCCCATGCGATGGGCAGGTCCCCCAGAGCCTATGGAACAGGCAACGACACGCCTTGGCGAGTCATTCCGTCATCCGGGCATGAGAATTGCGCGCGCCGCCCCGTCCGGGCGGATCGAATGGATATGCGTTCAGCCGTCTTCAGGCGCGGGCGATCCTGCGCGCGGCCTTGCGCCCCATGCGCTCAGCAAGTTCACGCTCGACTTCCGCTGCACCGAGCGACAGCAATTCGGCGCGATGCTCGATGAGGATCTTCTGGACCAGGGGATTGGCGAAATAGAGCTCCACCGGCTGCCCGTCCGCGGCCGCGGGCGCGTCCATCAGCTTCCAGAACCGCCCGGGCGCCAGTTGCTGGAAGGCGCGCGCCCGGGAAGCCAGCGCCAGGGTGATGTCGCGCCGGCGCACCGCCGATCGATTGACGCCGGAACGGGTTCCGATCGTCAAGCCGGCGACCGACGGCATGGCGCCATACCGGTTGCGGCCGTGATGCCGGTAGGCCGACAGCGGCGTCAGGATCTGAGCAGAGCCCGCGATGGCG
The DNA here is from genome assembly GCA_017305815.1 of Hyphomicrobiales bacterium. Taxonomy (GTDB): domain Bacteria; phylum Pseudomonadota; class Alphaproteobacteria; order Rhizobiales; family Kaistiaceae; genus Kaistia; species Kaistia nematophila. Next base: position 13,389 of record JAFKJZ010000108.1, on the reverse strand, counting down.
TGGTTCAGCCACATGAAATAATTGTCGGTGGCGCCAACATAGGCCTCGGCATGGCCGATCGGCCTCGTCGCGCGGACCAGCGACAGGTCGTGCATATTGGCGGTGCCCGGCGACCATCTCCACTTGGGGTCGTCGCGATCGACCAACCGGATGGCCTCGAGGAGCAGCGCCCGGTCGGTCGCGCCGACGCCCTCGACGGCGTTCGCCTCCCCATCCCACAGGCGGGCCTGGACGACATTCGAGAGAAACGGGTCATAGCCGGCCGTCAAAACACAGCCGGCGCCATCGACCTCGACGACGCAGGACGAGGTGAACGCCAGCCCGCGCGGCGCCATCTCGTGCGCCAGCACATGCTGGGAGGCATAGTTCGGAAAAATGAAGTCATCGGCGTCGACGATCGTCAGATACCTGCCCCGGAGATCGTCGAGGATCCTCAGCAGGGCCCCCATCTGATTGAGGTTCCTGTCGAAGCGGCGGATGCTCAGCCGGGCGTCCACGCCCTCGTAGCGAGCCAGCACCTCGCGGCTTCCGTCCGTCGATGCGTTGTCTATGACCACGCATTCGATGTTGGGGTAGTCCTGGGCAAGGACGCTGTCGATGGCCTCGGCCAGATAGTCCTCGTAGTTGTAGTTTATGACCACGAAGCTGACGAGCGGAGCCGCCATCAATGCAGCAGCGCCTTCATGCGCTTCCTGTTTCTGCAGAGACGGAAAATCTTGAGCTGAAGCCGGGCCGGCGCGCGACCGCCAAACCCTTTCGCGATGATCCTTCGCGCATCACGGAAGCCGAACCGGGCGCAGATGTTCTGGATGAAGGCCCTGTCACCCACCGCTTCGCGCAGCGTCGCCGCGTGGCGCTCGAAGATCTCCACGCCCGACGGCGCGCCGTAATAGGCCTTCAGATCGTCCGAATGTACCCGCGTCGAAATATCGACCACGCGCCAGAACGACTCCCTCAGGAGCCAGGCATTCTGCCTGGCGTTCTCAAGGATCGACGCGACCGATTCATAGGATTCGCGACGGCTCTTCGCCGCATACTCGGGCGTTCCGTTGGGAATGCCCAGCAGCGACTCCCGATTGACGAAATAGTTCTCGCCGTGGATGCGGTAGGCCGAGAGCGGAACGTCGATCAGCGCCGTGCCAGCGAAGGCATGGCACAAGGGCAGGAAATGCCCGTCCGCCGAGCGCATGTAGGTGGCGTTCCGATCGTTGAACGCAACCATCTCCAGAACCGAGCGCCGGATCATGTTGCCGGTCCCCGGAGCCCACAGCCAGCCCTTGGTCCAGCGAGGGACGACGGCCGTCAGCGCATGCAACGTCCTGAACTGCTCGTCCGAGATGGTCGACAGCCGGATCACCGTCGACGCGTCGCGAAGGCCTTTCGCCACGCCGTGCCGATCGAGCTGAATCGTGGCGTATTGCGACGTCAGCACGACGCCGGCTCCATCGACCTCCGCCACCCCGCTCGTCGTGACCGCGACGCTGCGCGGCGCGGAGAGATGAACCTGGAGATGCGTCGATGCGAAATCGGGAAAGAGCAGATCGTCGGAATCGACGAAGGTGACGAAGCCGCCCTTCACCTCGCCAAGCGCGACCAGCGTGGCGCCGAGTTGGCCCAGGTTTTCCGGCAGGTGGATGACGCGGAAACGACGGTCGCCGCGCACATGGCGGTCGATGACGACCCGGCTGTCATCGGTCGATCCATTATCGAGAATGACGCATTCGAAATGCGGGTAGTCCTGGGCGAGGATGGAATCGATGGTCGCGCCGATATATCGACCATAGTTCCAGTTGACGAGGACGAAGCTGACGATGGGCGGCCGAAGCTGGGCGGCGGACCGCCCGGCCAGGCTGAGCCCGACCTGGGCCGTCGCGGCGACCTCCGGGATGCGTATCTCCTGATCGGCCCGGCCGTGAAGAACCCGCCCCCATTCGGGCTGGTGGGACGATATCCCGCCTCGCGCACGTTCACTGTCAGAAGATCGATCCATATCCAGTTGCCGTTTACCCCGCCCCTGCGAAAAGGTTTAGAGACTTAGCAATCCAAGCTCAACTGGATCGACGCCACGCATCGGAGAATGTTCTGGCGCCCGCGTTGCGGAGGCTGGAGCTCGACCGGATTTTGCTAATACTTCAATGCTTGTTGCTTCGGGCATGCACCGCCCCGTCCGGGGCGGCGGAATGGATGTACGCTCTGCCCGAGCGAGGGGCGGATCACCCCTTCGGTCGGGGCGGCCAGTTCCAGGATCATGAAGATGCCGCCGGCAACCGCGAGCGAGCACAGCAGGAGCGCGGCGAGCGCGGTGGCATTGCGCGGCGCGAACAGGCCGAAGCTCGCGAACAGGATCGACAGCCAGAAGATCAGAAGCACCAGGAACGGCCCCGGCACGGCGCTCTTGTCGTTCTCGATCAGCAGCCAGCGGGCGGTGGCGATGTTGTTCAGGAACTCCAGCGACTGCTCCTGGATGTGGCGCATGCGATCATCGGCGGGACGCAGGTCGAGGATCTGGTCGCTGATCGTCTCGAGCATGGCGAGCGTCCGCATGCCCATTTCATCGCCGCCGACCCCGGCCGCCAGTTCGTCCACCTTGGCCTTCGCATAGGCGTGCAGCGCGTGGCGGATGCCGTCGGCGTCGGGGCCGTAGCGGGCAAGCGAACGATCGAGCCGGACGATGTCCACGGCAAGGTTGCTGATAGCGTTGGTGCGGGCGGAAAACGACGTGCTCGCGGTCGAGATCAGGAGGCCGATCACCAGCGCCGACAACGTGCCGACGACCGCCATGGATATGGTCACGGCATTGCGGGTCTCCGTGTTCAGATGCGGCTCGGGAAGCAGGCGGGCAGCCGCAATGCCGAAGAGCACGCCGCCGAAGATGGCGACGAAGGCGGCGATGCCGACCGTGATCGAAGTCATTCCCACTCCCCTCGGTACCCCCGGAATGCGCCGGGCCGGTTCATCGCGGCGCCTCGGCCAGGCGCCAGGCCGAGGGCGCCAGCCCCGACCAGCGCTTGAAGGCGCGAGTGAAGGCGGCGCTGTCGCCATAATCGAGCGCCGAGGCGATCTCGCCGGCCGTCAACGACGTGACGGACAGCAATTGGCGGGCGATCTCGAAACGCACCTCGTCGACCAGCGCGCTATAGGTCGTGTTCTCTTCCTGCAGCCGCCGGCGCAGCGTCCTCGGATGCAGGTCGACATGGTGCGAAATATCCTCGATCGAGCATTTCTCGCGCAACAAGGTCCCGCGCAGGCGCGCCCGCAGCCGGTCGCTCAGGCTTTGCGGCGCCTCCGTCTCCAGTTCAGCCACCCGGCGTTCGAGAATTCGCCGCAGAACGAGATCGGCGCCGGCAATCGGCCTCGACAGCCAGTGGGCGGGAAAGACGATCGCCGCGCTCTCCTGGTTGAAACGGACGCCGGCGCCGAAGAACTGGCGAAACGGTGTCGGATCGGCAGGAACCCGCCGTTCCAACAGGACCTCGCCGGGTTGCCAGCCGGGGCCGCAGATCGCCCGCAGCAGATTGCACGCGGCCGCGATGACGCTGTCGGCCAACTGGTCGACCGCCTCGACCTCCGGCACGAAGACGGCATAGCCGAGCATCGCCACGTCACCCCGGAAGCGCAGGCTCGGCGCGGCGCCGCGATCGTGATGATGGAAGTGGCGCACGAGCGTGTCGAGCGCATCGCCGACGGTCGGCGAATGCTGGGCGAGGCAGCCGATCGCGCCCAGCGCCGACGGACCCGCGCCGCGCCCGACCAGCAACCCGAAATGCTCGCAGCGCGTCGCCTGCTGGCAGAGACCGAAAAGACGGCCGAGCCGGCCGATCGCCACCCTGTTGTCGGGATCCTCTATCTCGACGCGATCGAGGCCGGCCGCGGCAAGGAGAGGATCTGGGTCTATGCCGCGCCCCCGCACCAGACCGGGAATCGCGGTCGCCATGCCGACCCGGATCCAGCCGCGCGGAAACAATTCCGCCGGCAAGCGATCGCGGCGATCGGATCGCGCCCGCGGCGCGTCCTCGACCTCCCGGCCTGCCCGTGCAGACAGTTCCCCCCTGCCCCCGACGTCCGCCATAGACCCCCGCCACCCTGGCTTCCCTGCAACGCTAGCATGAAATCCGGCCGCGTCCCGCCGCAGTTTACGCTAGGGCAGAGTGCTTGTCCCGCGAAGACAAATGGCTGTCCTCCAAAAACAAGCAGCCACCCTCGAATTCGGGGATGATTCCGGGCGGATCGCGCTCCGGGGCGCGGCAAGGAGCGTGCGCGGCGTGCCGGATCGGGCGTCGCTGCGGCCGGAGCGAAGTCCGCGGCAACGAAGGAGGGGAAATTGCGATCAAGCTGCCTTTACGTCCCGCTTTTGCTGGTAGCGACCGCCGGGGCGGCCCTCGCCGCGGATCTCGAACCGACGCCGGTCGAGCCTATCGCTCCCACGCAAGACTGGCGCTTCCAGGCCACCTTCTATGGTTGGGCCTCCGGTGTCTCCGGCGACGTCGGCGTGCGGGGACTTCAGCCGCAGCACATCGACGTGACGCCCTGGGACGCGCTCCAGCATCTCAAGGGCGCATTGATGGCGTCGTTCGGCGCGGAGTACGGCGACTGGCTGTTCCTGACCGACGTGATGTGGGTCAAGATTGGCGACGATGAACAGGTCGGCCGAAACGGCGCCGCGCTCGACTTCGTCCAGAAGCAGCTGACCGCCTCCGCTCTCGTCGGATATCGCCTGCCGATCAATGTTCCCAATCTCAGCCTGAGCGCGACGGCGGGCTTCCGCTATCAGCGCCTGACCGCCGAACTCGATCTCGACGCGGCAGACCCGGCATTCTCCTTCGACGAGGAAGGAACCAAGCACTGGATCGATCCGACCATCGGCCTCGCCCTGCACTATGACATCAACGACCGCTGGTTCATCAACGCGATCGGCGATGTCGGCGGCTTCGACGTCGGCTCGAAATTCACATCCCAGGGCTTTGCAACCCTCGGCTACAACTGGACCAAGACGATCTCGACCGCCATCGGTTATCGTGTCATCTATACGGACTATGAAAAGGACGGATTCGTCTTCGATACAACCCAACAAGGTATTTTCACCAGCCTCGGCGTACATTTCTAGAGGGCGTCGGGGCACGAACTCAGGGCTATTAAGCATGGTATTCTCTGCTTTCTCGCGGACCGCGATCGGCGCGGGCATCGGCGTCGCCGCATCATTGTTGCTGTCCTCGGGCGCCATGGCGCAATCCGCGACCAAGATCGGAACGCTTACCTGCGACGTCTCTGGCGGCGTCGGTCTTGTCGTCGTGGAGAAGCAGACGATGACCTGCCAGTTCAAGCCGGAACAGGGCGACGGAACCAACGGTTATACCGGCAAGATTGAGACCTTCGGCCTTGCGCTGGGTGGCCTGGAGAAGAGCCACCTGATCTGGGGCGTGATCGCGCAGACCAACAATGCGCCCGCCATCGGCGCGCTCGCCGGCAAATATGTCGGCGCCAGCGCCGACGCCGCCTTCGGCCCCGGCCTCGGCGCGAACGTGCTGGTCGGCGGCTCGGACAACGCCTTCGCTTTGCAGCCGATCTCGGTCGAGGGCGAAATCGGCATCAACATCGCGGCCGGCGTCACCCAGCTCACGCTGGCGTCCAGCCCCTGACGGGACCCGGGCGAGCGGAAGCGCTCGCCCGCACCATGGCTGCGTGGCGCAGGCAGGACCACGCCCCCGGCTTGCGGGTCGCGTCAGCTTGCGCACGCTCCGCCGCATGGCAGAACGGCCACGGATGGCGAGGAAAGCGAAGCGAACGCCAGGGCTTCCCGTGTCCGGCGCCATCACCGGTCGCTCGACCCTTCATTCTGCCCGAGGAGCCGTGTAACAGTTCCGTCAGAACACTGGGTTAGGGTGCTGGCGGGTCGGTGTTGCTTGCGGGGGCCGCGTGTCGTCTGTTGCCTGTTTCCTGTCCAGGGCCCTGCTGATCCTCGGACTAGCCCTCGGACTGAGCGCCTGCGCGTCTCGGCCGCAGGGTGTGCTTGCCCCGGTCCAAGCAGATCCCGCCGCCGCCAGCAAGGTCGATCTCCTCGTTGCCACCACCCGCGCCCCCGATCCGGCGCCCGGCGTCTACTTCAACGGTGAACGAGGCCCGAACCTCTCGCTCGACAACATCGTCGTCTCGGTTCCGAACCGGCGCGAGGTCGGCACCATCCAGTGGCCCAACCGGGTGCCGGGCGACCCGGCGCGCGACTTCGTCACCACCAAGGTGTCGTCGATGCAGCCAAGCGAAGCCAAGGCGTGGTTCAAGCGCACGGCCGGCAAGCCGCGGCGCGTGCTGATCTTCGTGCACGGCTTCAACACGCAGTTCGCCGACAGCGTCTTCCGCTTCGCCCAGATCGTGCATGACACCGACGCCAATGTCGCGCCGATCCTGTTCTCGTGGCCATCGCGCGGCAACATCTTCGACTACAACTACGACCGCGAGAGCGCCAACTATTCGCGCAGCGAGCTAGCCACGGTGATCCGCGCCGCCGCCTCCAGCCCGGCCGTCTCCGACGTTACCATCATGGCCCATTCGATGGGCGGCTGGCTGGCGGTCGAAGCGGTCCGGCAGATCGCTTTGCAGGACGGCCGCGTCCCGGCCAAGGTGTCGAACCTGATCCTCGCCTCGCCGGATCTCGATATCGACGTGTTCCGCAAGCAGGTGCTGGAGATGGGCCCGCAGCGGCCGCACATCACGCTGTTCGTGTCGCAGAACGATCGCGCGCTGCGGCTGTCGCGGCTGCTGTCCGGCCGGATGACGCGGCTCGGCGCCGTCGACATCACCAAGGAACCCTATCTGTCGCAGATGGAATCGGCGACCGGCATCACCGTGCTCGACCTGACGGCGCTGCAGAACGGCGACCGCCTGAACCACAGCAAGTTCGCCACAAGCCCCGAAGTGGTGCAACTGATGGGCGACCGGCTGATCAAGGGCCAGCGCGTGACGGATTCGAGCCTCAGCGGCAGCAATTCGCTGGGGGCGACGACACTCGGCGCCGGCCAGGTGCTGGGTTCGGCCGCCGGCGCTGTGCTCACCGCGCCGATCCTCATCTTCGAACGCAACTAGGCCGCTCTTCGGCCTCCAGAGACGCCGGCCCGAGCCGCGCCGACAGCCGCCCGGTCGATCCCGTCGGCCCGTCCGGGCGGCGCCGCGTCACCGCCTGCCCGCTTCGCACCGGGTCTGGATCGGACAAGGCATCGGATCGATCCCGCCCCCCCAAGCGGGGGCTCCAGCGCCTTCGCCAGCCACGCCTTCGGCGGGCCAAGAGCCTGCGCCGCGCTGGTCCGCGTACCTCGCCCGAGCAGCCACAGCGCAAAAGAGAAGGCCGCGGAGTTCCGCGGCCCTTGTTCTTCAAGCAAGAGGTCCGACCCACGCCCGAGGCGCAGGTCGGAGGCTCGATTCAGGCCTTTGCAGCCGGCAGCGGCGCGGCCGGGGACGCGTCAACGGCCGCCGGCGCCGGCTCGCCCTCCTTGCCACGGTAGAACGTGACATAGAGGGTTGGCAGGAACACTAGCGTCAGCAGGGTTGCGACGAGCAGGCCGCCCATGATGGCGAATGCCATCGGACCCCAGAAAATCGTCGCCGCGATCGGGATCATGCCGAGAACGGTCGAGATCGCCGTCAGCATGATCGGCCGGAAGCGCGACACCGTCGCCTCGAGCACCGCATCCCAGATCGACAGGCCGCGGCGCCTTTCCGCCTCGATCTGCTCGATCAGGATGACCGCGTTCTTGGCGATCAGTCCGAGCAGCGACAGGATGCCGAGGATGGCGACGAAGCCGAGCGGCCTGTTGAACAGGAACAGCGACCCGACGACGCCGATCAACCCCATCGGCACGACGCAGAGCACCAGGAACAGCCTGCCGAAGCTCTGCAACTGCGCCATCAGGAACGACACCATCAGGAACAGCATGATCGGTACGACCGCCATTACCGAGGCGAGCGACTGGGCGCTCTCCTCGACGACGCCGCCGACGACGATGTCGTAGCCGAGCGGCAGGGTGCCGCGCAGCGCTTCGACCGGCTTCTCCAGCGCCTCGACGACCGCCTCCGGCGAGCCGCCGGGGACGACGTCGGCCTGCACCGTCAGCGTCGGCACGCGGTCGCGACGCCAGATCACGGGATATTCCTGGCCATACTCGAAGGTCGCGAACTGGCGCAGCGGCACGGTGCGGCCATTCGGCAGCGGCACCTGCAGGGTCTGCAGGTTGGCCAGCGAGATGCGCTGCTCGTTGGTGGCGCGGGCCACGACATCGACGAGGTAGATGTCGTCGCGGACCTGCGTGACCGTCGTTCCCGTCACAACAGAGTTCAGCGCGGCGGAAAGCGCCTGCGAGCTCAAGCCGAGCAGGCGGGCCTGGTCCTGGTCGATCTTGACGCGCACCATGCGCGCCGGCTCCATCCAGTCGAAATTGACCCGGCGCGTATCGGGATTGCCCGAAACGATCTGGGCCAGGCTCATCGAGATGTCGCGGACCTTGTCGACATCCGGACCGCTGACGCGATACTGCACCGGCCAGCCAACCGGCGGGCCGAGTTCAAGCGGCGCAACGCGCGAGACCGAATCCGGGAACTGTTCCGCCAGCTTCTTTTCGAGACGCTCCTCGAGCCGCAGCCGGGCATCGACGTCCTTGGCGATCACGACGGCCTGCGCGAAGAACTCGTTCGGCAGCTCGACATTGAGCGGCAGGTAGAAGCGGATGGCGCCGCGGCCGATATAGGTGCTCCAGCGGGCGACGTCCGGGTCGTCCTTCATGATGGCGTCGAAGCGCGCCGACACATCGCCGCTCTCGTAGATCGAGGCATTCTGCCGAAGGCGGAGATCGACCATCAGCTCGGTACGGTCCGAAGCCGGGAAGAACTGGCGCGGCACGTGAGGCGCAAGCAGGATCGCGCCGACGAAGCAGGCGAGGGTCAGGCCGATGGTGACCCAGCGCATCCGCATCGCCGTCAAAAGGATCGCGCGGAACACACGTACGATCACGTTGACCTTGTTCGGATCCGCCTTCTCCTTCGGCGCCTTCAGCAGCACGGCGCCGATTAGCGGCGAGAAGATCACCGCGCCGAGCCAAGACACCACCAACGCGATACCGACGACGGCGAAGATCGAGAAGGTGTACTCGCCGGCCGAACTGCGCGCGAAGCCGATCGGCACGAAGCCGGCGGCGGTGACGAGCGTTCCTGTCAGCATGGCGAGCGCCAGCGTCTGGAACGTGTTCGCCGCAGCGGCTTCCTTTGTCTCGCCGGCCGCCAGCCTCGATGTCATCGAGTCGACCGTCGTCATCGCGTCATCGACCAGCAGGCTGAGCGCGATGATCAGCGCGCCGAGCGATATTCGCTGCAGGTCGATGCCGACGATGCTCATCACCACGAACACCATGGCGAGCGAGATCGGGATGGCCAGCGCCACCACCGTGCCGGCACGGATGCCGAGGCTGACGAAGCTCACCACCGCGATGATGGCGATCGCCTGCCAGAGCGAGGTGGTGAAATCGCCGATCGCCTCGTCGATCTCGGACATGGCGGCGCGGATATTCTTGCCGAGCGCGAGGATGTCGCCACCGTCGCGCATGGCGATCCCGAGGCCGATCGCCGGCTGGCCGTTCACGCGGAACTGCGGCTGCGGCGGGCTGGCGTAGCCACGGCGGACTTGGGCAATGTCGCGCAACCGGACGAGCCGGCCATTGGCGACGAAGTTGATGTCGAGAAGGTCCTGCTCGTTCTCGAAGGCGCCGGAAACGCGCAGAGAGATGCGCTCCTCGCCGGTCTCGAGCACGCCGGCCGGGCTGACGACGTTCTGCGCGCGCAGCGCATTCAGGAGCGCCGAGCGATCAATGCCCATCCCCGCGAGTTGCTCGGTCGAGAACTCGACATAGATCTTCTCGTCCTGCGCGCCGATGATCTCGATCTGCGAGACGTCGGGGACGTGCAGCAGGCGAGAGCGCGCGGCCTCGACGTAGTCGCGCAGTTCGCGATGCGTGAAGCCGTCGGCGGTGAAGCCGTAGATGATGCCGAAGGTGTCGCCGAAGCTGTCGTTGAAGAACGGTCCGAGGACGCCGGCAGGCAGCGTCTGACGGATGTCGCCGATGCCCTTGCGGACCTCGTACCATACGTCGGGAACCTCGGCCGAGGTCACTTCCTGGCGCAGGTTGACGAAAAGCGTCGTGCTGCCGGCGCTGGTCGAGGAACGGACGTCGTCAACCTCGGGGATTTCCTGGATCTTGCGCTCGAGCCGCTCGGTGACCTGGTTGAGCGTGTCCTCGATGGTCGCGCCCGGCCAGACGGCGTGCACGATCATTGTCTTGATGGTGATCGGCGGATCTTCGTTGCGGCCGAGATTGATGAAGGAGGCGATGCCCGCCACCATCACCGCGATCATCCAGTAGACGACGAAAGAGCGATGGTTGAGCGACCAGGCAGAGAGGTTGAGGCCACTCATTGCGCGGTCGCCCCAAGCAGACGGACCTTCTGGCCCGGATGAAGCGCCTGCACGCCGGCGGTGACGACGATCTCGCCCGTATCGAGGCCCTGCGAGACGACGACTGTAGCCGGATCATGCCGGACGATATCGACATTGCGCAGCGAGACGGTCGAGGTGGCGGGATCGACGATCCAGACCGCCGGATTTTGCTCCGAGGTGGTCAGTGCCGTCGCCGGGATCGCGATCACGGGCGAGGAATCCATCACCATCGTGCCGGTAACGGTCGAGCCGAGCAGCAGGGCCGCCGGCGGATTGTCGAGGCCGACGCGGACGGGGAAGTTGCGCGTCTGGGCATTGGCCTGCGGCGCGACCTCGCGAACGCGGCCAACGGCGGAGACCGAGGGATCGTCGGTCAGGCGGACGCTGATGATCGGATCGGCCGGGGCGGCGCGCAGCACCTGCGCCGGCACGTCGAAGACAGCGTCACGGCCATCGCGCCGCGCCAGCTGCACGATCATCTGTCCGGCCTGCACCACTTCGCCCGGCTCTGCGCCGCGCGCGGTGATCGTGCCGGAAACGTCGGCCTTGAGCTCGGTGAAGGCGACGCGGTCATGCGCGATCTCCAGCTGCGCCTCGGCGTCGTCGACCTGGGCCTGCGCGGTCTGCTGCGCCTGCGCCGCCTGGTCGTAATTGGCGCGCGTGGTGAAGCCGTTGCGCAGCAGGTGCTCCTGCCGGCCATAAGCGTTGCGGGCCTGGGTGAGCTGGCCCTGCGCGGCGGCGAGCGCCGCCTGAGCCGAGCGAAGCGCATTCAGCTCGTTGACGGGATCGAGCCGGGCCAGCAGCTGGCCGGCCTCGACATGATCGCCGACATTGACGGGACGCTCGATCATGCGGCCGCCGATGCGGAACGCCATGCTCGCCTCGTTCTGGGCCTGAACCTGGCCGGTCAGGACCACGGTCTCGCCGACCTTCTCTCGCGCTGCGACGACGGTCCGCACGGGACGCACTTCGGGAGCCTCGGCCTCGCTCTCGCGCTGGCATGCCGCCAGGATCGGCGCGGCCACGAAAAGGACCGCGGCGATGCCGATCACGCCACGCCCACTCGTCCGACGATCAGTCCTGTTCGTCACGAAACATCCCCCGAACCAGAATGTCCGGAGGACGATGGCTCGGGCGGGATCGCACCTCGAAGCCACGCGTCACCCGGAACTCGCGCGCCCTTGCGCGCACCATGGACTCTTCTCTGAAGCCAGACCCAAGGGCAGTCAAGTGAGGAACACTCGCCGCCATCGCGCCTCTCCGGGCCGAATGAGCCGCCCCGAAAAACTCCAGATTCTCGCGGCGGAAGCTATCCGCTCGACATGTCAAAGTGATGAGCGCTGTGTCTCGTCACTATGCATTGCATCCCAATCGGCGGACAATTTTGGTGCGTTGCAATATCAGCACGCCGGGCCCGCCTTCCCGGCCCGGTCTCAAGCGCAGAGCCGCCGAAGCATTTCGCCGAAATCGGCGCCCGCGTCGCCGCCCGCGCGCCGCATGGCGGAGGGTAGCGGCGCACCAACGACAGCGGCGAGGCGCGCTTCGCTCGGGCTGTGGCCGAATTCCTGCTTGAAGGCGCGGCTGAAGCCGGAGGCGTCGCTGAAGCCGAGCGCCTCGGCGATCTGGATGATCGGCGTCTTGTTGGCGACATCGGAGAGGGCGGAATGCGCCGCCACCAGCCGCTGGCGATGCACATAGCGGGCAACGCCTCCGAAAGGCTCGAACATCCGGTAGAGCTTCGAGCGCGACACGCCGAGCGCCTGGGCGAGCCGGTCCGGCCCGAAGGTGACGGAGCCGAGATTCTGACGGATGACGACGCGGGCACGCTCCATGAGCGTCGCGACGATCGCATCATGAGCGACCTCCACGCGCTCCATCGACGGGCGGACGCAGGCGGCTATCATCGCCCGCGTCGCCTCGACGACCTGCGGCAGATCCGCCACGCCGACACCCGGCAGGCGCTTTTCGAGATTGAGGAAATAATCGCCGAGCAGCGCGCCTAGGCCGACATCGGCGATCACGCCCGAGCCGCGGCCGATGCCCATCAGCCCCTCGCCGAACAGTTCGCGCGGCGCATAGAGCGTCAGCACGCTGGTGTCCCTGGCTGCCCCGTCGAACGGCTCGGCCAGGGAGCGGAAGAAGATCTGGCGCGGCTCCGGACGGCTCGACGGCACCGCCGGGCCCGTACCGTCATTCACCAGCACGAAGCACCAGTGATCGAGCGGATTCTTGCGGATGTGCTGCCAGACGCGCAACTGGCCGTCGGCCGGCATGCGGGCCCGCGTCAGGGCGAAACCACCGACGTCCCACACCCTCTGCTCGGCCGGGAACCCGCCCTCGCGTCCGTCGGGAACATCGAAGTCGATCACCGGCGACATTAGGTTGCGCCAGGCTTCGAACTGGCTGCGAGCCGGCAATGCGGCGGTGCTGAATACGATCGGCTGGATCAAAGGGGACGGCGCCGACACGGGCTCCACAACATCGGTCATGCGCACTCCTCGTCACCCGATCCGGCGCCAGCGGCGGCACGGGAACTCATCTCTTCTTACTAATGCAGGTTGCACGTGACAAATGATCTGGATCAATATCGCAGTGCAGCAATACCGTTAGGTCACAGTGTGCGGCCGCGCGTTGCGATTCGCACACACACTCTGCCCCCTTCGTCGTGAGCCCAGAGATGCCCTCTACCGCGCCGACCCGTGCCAAGCCCGCCGCCTCCCGCATCACCCCCGTCCCGATCGACCTCGCGCTCCAGGGCGGCGGATCGCACGGCGCGTTCACCTGGGGCGTGCTGGAACGCCTGCTGGAAGAACCCTCCCTGACGATCGAGGCGATCTCCGGCACTTCGGCCGGCGCCATGAACGCCGCCGTGCTGGCGGACTGCTATGCCGGCGGCGGCGCCGAGGGCGCGCGCGCGG
>JAFKJZ010000107.1 GCA_017305815.1 Hyphomicrobiales bacterium | reverse complement strand
TGTTGAGCGAGGCGCTCGAAAGCGTGCTGGCGTCGAGGAAATCGACCACGCCGGTGGTGTTGTTGGTGATCTCGGCCGCATCGGCGCTGGAAGCGTCGGTGAATTCCATCTTGCCGTTGACGGTCAGCTTCGCGGTGCCGGCCGTGCTGTCGTCGGCGAAGGTCAGCGTGCCGCTGGCATTGGTGACGAAGGTGGCGCCGCCGGCCGTCGATGAACCGCTGAACAAAGTCGTGCCGTTGTTGGTCACCTTGGCCGTGCCGGCCGTCGCCGTGCCGCTAAAACCCAACGAGGCGCCGCCATTGTTGACGATGGTCGAATTGCCGGCCGTGCTGTTGTCGCCGAAGGAGAGGCTGCCGGTGCCGTTGTTGGTCAGGATCGCGTCGGCGGCGGTGCTGTCGTCGTAGAAATAGCTCGAGCCGCCGGAATTGGTGATGATATTGGCCTGGTCGGCGGTGCTGGTGTCGTTGAAGCGGACGCTATCGCCGTCATTCGCGGTGATCTGCTCCGAGCCGGCCGATTCGCTGCCGTTGAACTCGACCGAGGCTGCCAGCGCGGGAATCGGAAACGCGAGGCCGATCCAGAGCGGCGCGCAGCCGAGCGCCAGGCGGCGCAGGCGCGCCGCGCGGCGGGCGGCCGCAAGGCGATCCGCTGCATCCCGCCCTGAACTCTGATCTCGTCGCCCAACCATGTCGTCGCCCCGCATCGCTTCCCGGGACACGAACCGCCTCGAAACGGCATCCGGGCCCCCGACGATAGGTGACGCGAGACGACTTAAACTATGGTTAACAATTGGTTGCCCGTCCCCGCCGATCGACGCGCGGTGGACTTTTTCGGTTCGCGGGCGGCGCGGCTAGGCGGCGCGGACCGATCCAGCCGGCCGGAAGCGGGCCGTCGCCGCGTCCTCCCGATAGGCCGAGGCGGCGGACGGGTCGCGCGCCAGCGCATCGACGGAACGGATGATGAAATCCGCCTTGGCGTCGTCGAGCAGGAAGCTGAAATTCAGCCGCACCCAGCCCGGCTTCTCGATCTCGCGGCCGGCGGCAATGCCGGCACGGATGGCGTCCGAGGCGTCCTCGTCGATGCCGAGCAGGCGATGCGCATAGGGCCCGGCGCAGGCGCAGCCGCCGCGGGCCTGGATGCCGAAGCCATCGCTCAGCATGCGGGTGAAGAGCTGGTGATGGACGAAGCCGCCCTTCCCGTCGCCGACCCGCATCGAGAAGATCGGCAGGCGCTGCGCCTTGTCGACGCCGAGCAGCTGCAGCCCCGGATTGCGCTCCCAGACGGCCAGCGCCCGCGCATTCAGCTCGCGATGCCGGCGGTCGATGAAATCCTGGCCGATCGCATCCTTGACCAGGAAGGCGAGCGCGGCGCGGATGTCGCCGATGACGTTCGGCGTCCCCGCCTCCTCGCGGGCGGAGAGATCCTGCACGTAGTCGTGCCGCCAGGGCGAGACGAAGCTGACGGTGCCGCCGCCCGGCCAGCTCGGCGCCTGCCGTTCGACGGCGGATTTCCGCACGACGAGAATGCCGGACGCGCCGGGTCCGCCGACGAACTTGTGCGGCGACAGCACGATCGCGTCCTTCTCCAGGCCGGCCGCCGGCGCCATCCGCATCGCGAGATAGGGACCGCCGCCGGCATAGTCCCAGACCGCCAGCGCGCCATGGCGCTTCAGGATGGCGGTGACGGCGTCGGTGTCGGTCAGGATGCCGGTCACGTTGGAGGCGGCCGAGAAGGCGCCGATGCGCAGTTTCCGGTCGCCGGTCCGCGCCAACGCCGCCTCCAGCTCGGCGAGATCGGGGCCGCCCGCCGGCGCCTCGGCAATCTCGATCACCTCGGCGCCGCTCTCGCGCCAGGGCAGGATGTTGGAATGGTGCTCATACGGTCCGACCAGCACCAGCGGCGCCTCGCCGCGCCGCGCCGCCTCGGCGACGCCGAACAGGCTCACAAGCCGGTTGATCCCAGCGGTGGCGCCAGAGCCGGTGAAGATCACGGTGCAGCCCGCATCGGCGCCGACGAGACCCGCGATGACAGCACGCGCCTCGCGCCGCATCCGCGTCATCGCCGAACCGCAATAGGAGGCCTCGGTGTGGCTGTTGGCGTAGAAGGGCAGCACTTCTTCCATGACGAAGTTCTCGACCTGGCGCAGCGCCCGGCCCGAGGCGACGTAGTCGGCATAGACAAGAAACGCGACAGCGGCGTCGCACCGTCGACTTCAATCGTGTTGCGATCGCCACTCATGTCCGCGTGCCTTCCTCGACTGGGGCGCCGTCGACGGCGAGGCGCCGGGCGGTCAGCGATCGCTACATTCCCACCTCCGGATCGCGGAATTACCACCGTCCTGATTGACTTTATCGACGCGGGTCGATCATTTGATCGAATGACGAAGCAAAAATTCGATCATATGGACTTGCGCATCCTGCGCGCCCTGCAGAACGACTCATCGCTGTCGCAGCGCGAGCTGGCGGAGACGGTCAACCTCTCGCAGAACGCCTGCTGGCGCCGCCTGCAGGCGATCCACCAGTCCGGCGTGATCCAGGGCTATTCGGTCCGGCTCAATCGCGCCGCTGTCGACCTCGACGTCGTCGTGTTCGTCATGATCCGCACCCGCCACCACTCCAAGGCGTGGCTGGAGACCTTCCGCCAGCATGTGCGCTCGATGCCGGAAGTGATCGACTTCTACCGGATCGGCGGCGACTACGACTACATGCTGAAGATCGTGACGCGTGACCTCGCGAGCTATGACCGCACCTATCAGCGCCTGATCGAGAAGGTCGAGCTCGACACCGTCACCTCCTATTTCGCCATGGAGGCGATCGAGGAGCAGCGGCCGCTGCCGATCCGCGACACCGGCGGCTAGCAGGCGGGACACCCGCGCCGATTGACGATGGCCGGCGCGGGGCTATCAATTGGCGCAGCGGGCGCGACGAGCAGGGAGGGTGACGAGCCGATGGATACGCCCGACAGCGGCAAGCCTGCGGCCACCGAAGCCCGCACGCGGGAAAGGAAGGCGACCCTCGACGGCATCGATCGCAAGCTGATCGCGCTGCTGCAGGAGAATGCGCGCGCCTCCATCTCCGACCTGGCGCGCCAGCTGAAGCTCGGCCGCACCACCGTGCACGAACGGATCGCCAAGCTGGAAGCGAACGGCGTCATCCTCGGCTATTCGACCATTCTCTCGCGCGATCCCGGCGCACCGACGAGCCGGGCGATCGTCATGCTCAGCCTGGTGCAGCGCATGCAGTCGGCCGTGATGGAGCGGTTGCGGCGCCTGCCCGAGGTGCTGACCTGCCACACGGTGAGCGGCGATTTCGACCTCGCCCTGATGATCGAGGCGCCGCAGATGGACGATCTCGACGCTGTGCTCGACGAGATCATAAACCTGCCCGGCGTCGAGCGATGCCGCAGCTCGATCATCATGACCACCAATTTCGACAAGGCCTGACAAGCCCGCCCGTCATTTCGTCGCCGCGGCCGTCATTTCGTCGGATCGGGACCTAGGAAAGCGCAGTTTCGACGCTGGCGGCCGCATGACGTGCACGGAACAATCGGCTCCGAGGATCAGGGGAGCCGCCGCCATGAAGACAATCACCGTCGTCGGAGCTGGAAAGATCGGCAGCACGATCGCCGCCATGCTGGCAGAGACGAGCGACTATCGGGTCGAACTGGTCGATCGCAGCGAAGCGAGCCTCGATGGGTTGCCGGCGCGCCTGGGCGTGACACATCACGTCGTCGATGTAACCGCCAGGGGCGCGCTCGCCAACATGCTGACGGGCTCCTTCGCCGTCATCAGCGCCCTGCCCTTCCATCTGACGACCGCCGTTGCCTCGGCCGCGATCGACGCGGGCGTGCACTATCTCGACCTGACCGAGGACGTCGCCAGCACCCGGTTCGTGAAGAGCATGGCGGCGAATGCCAAAGCGGCGCTCATCCCGCAATGCGGCCTCGCGCCCGGCTTCATCTCGATCGTCGCCAGCGACATTGCCAGCCGTTTCGACAGCCTCGACAGCATCCGCATGCGGGTCGGCGCGCTGCCGCAGTTTCCCTCCAACGGACTCAACTACAGCCTGACCTGGAGCACGGACGGCGTCATCAACGAATATTGCGAGCCCTGCGAGGCGATCGCCAATGGCCGCCTCGTCTCGGTGCCGCCGCTGGAAGAACGCGAGGAATTCTCGCTCGACGGTGTGCTCTACGAGGCGTTCAACACATCGGGCGGTCTCGGCACGCTTTGCGAGACGCTGGCAGGCAAGGTGCGACGCCTCAACTACAAGACCGTGCGCTATCCCGGCCATGCCGCGATCATGAAGGTGCTGCTCGACGACCTCCGCCTCGGCGCCCGGCGCGAATTGCTGAAGGACATCCTCGAGCAGGCGCTGCCCACGACCCGTCAGGACGTCGTCGTCGTCTTCGTCACGGTCAGCGGCATGAAGGGAGGCCGGCTGGTCGAGGAGATCTATGCCAAGAAGATCTACAGCCACGCCGAATGCAGCGCCATCCAGCTGACGACCGCCTCGGCGGCCTGCGCCGTACTCGACCTGCTCGCCTCCGGACAATCACCACAGCGCGGCCTGGTCCGGCAGGAGGAAATCCCGATGGCGGCGTTCCTCGCCAACCGCTTCGGCGCAATCTACCGGCCGGACGAATCCGGCTCCAGCAACGGCCAGGGGAGGCAGGAAAAGACGGCAGAGCCGCATCCTGCCGAAGGCGCCCGCCGCCCGAACAAGGCGGCGGGCCTCCTGCCCGCCTAAGGCGAAAAGCTGGAACCATTGCGTTGCTGCGGGGTTGGCCTTGCGGATGCGGCGCGCGTCAACCGGACGTGGCGGCATGGGGAACAGGGTGGTTTTTCCGGTTTCCCGCCCTGACCAACGCAACGGTAGTCGAGCCCCTGTCCCGCCCGCGCCGCATCCCCCGCGTCCCAGCGCGTCCGCGTCAACCAGAATTGGCGGCGGCGAGCACGCGGCAGTGCTCGGCATTGGCGGCAAGGGTGACCGCCGTTCCCCGGAGTTCGCGTAAGTGCGCCGGCCACTGCGCCGGGTCGACCGGCTCGCCATGCGCGGCGACGAAGGCGGCCTCGCCCGGCAGGTTCCGGCGCAGCGCCAGATAGCGCGCCACCGGCTCGGCCAGGGAGCGCTCTTCCCGTGCCATCCGCTCCAGCTCGGCAATGCTCCACATCGCCGGCGGCGGCAGGTTCCCACCCTTGGGCAGGATATCGAGAACGGCATGCTGGCGCGCCAGAAATGCCTTGTCGAGGAAGGTATGGCGCAGGCCGTCCAGCTCGCCCTCGGCCTTCTGCGGAAATGCCTCGACGAAGGAGAGATCCTGCGCCACCGCCTCGTTGATCCGCCGCGCGGCGAAGTGCTCGCGCAGCACGACCTTGGCCGAGCCTACCCAGGGCAAGGCCGCGACGGCCGCCTTGATGTCGACGGCCATCAGGAAGGCGAAGTTCGCCGCGCACCATTGCGTCGGCAGCTGGAACGCCACCGCGACCGATCCGCCGTCGATCTCGATCGACCGGATGAAACCCATCGCCGTGACGGTTTCGTCCAGCTCGGGATCGCGGATCGCCTCCAGGGCGCCATGCACCTCGGCAATCCGCGCGGCGGTCAGCGCGTCCGGCAGAGGAGCAAGCGGCGCACCCTCACTCGGCCGCATGACGGGACGCCTCGGCGGCCGGCAGGTCGACCGGCGGCAGGTTCATCAGCGCGTCGACGTCGAGGCCGTAGAGCCTGGCGGCGTTGAGACCGAGGATCTTGCGCTTGGCTTCGAGATCGAGCGCATGGCCGGCCTCGGTCGTGTCCTCGTCGTCGAGCTCGAACGCCATGAACGCCTCGATGATCCAGTCCGGGCTGGTGATCGCGTAGTCGGAGCCGAAGATCAGCCGGTCCGGGCCGACGCCCCAGAGCAGCTCGATCAGCATCGCCTTGAAGTGGCGCGGCCGGGCGCGGATGAACGAGGTGACCAGCGCCAGCCCGCCATAGACATTCGGCTCCTGCCCGGCGACGGCGCAGAAATCGTCGATGCGCGGCATACCGCAATGATCGACGACGAATTTCAGGTCCGGGAACGAGGTGGCGACCTGGTCGACGTCGCGCACGTCGAAGGCGTCATAGTCGAGGGGATGCGTCGTCGGCCCCTTGTGGACGTGCACGATGTCGATGCCGAGCTCGCGGCACTTCTCCAGATAGGGCCTCACGAAATCATCGGAGAGGCGATAGCCGCGCGAGATGCCGTTCCATTCGCCCGTATAGAGCTTGACGCCCTTGAAGCCGAAGCGATCGTGGTCGCTTTCAAGCCGCGCCAGCCCGCGAGCCCCCTCGCGCGGATCGATCCGGCCGTTCAGCACGACGCGCTCCGGGCAAAGCGCCTTCAGCTCGCTGCACTGGTCTGTGGTGTTGAAGCCGTCCTTGTAGAAATCGCGGAGATCGACGGGGAGCATGATGGCGGCGTCGCAATAGCCGTCGACGAACAGATCGCGCGCCGCCTTTTCAGCGCCGTAATAGCGAAACTGCTCCTGCGACCAGCGCTTGTCGGTCGGCGTGAAGCCGACATGGCCGCTCCAGAACGTATCGATGAAGGTTCGGCCATAATCGTTGCGCCAGTTCGACGGCCGCCCATCCCAGAGATGAGTGTGGCCATCGACGACAAGAACGCGCTCACCCTCCGGCGTGACAAACATCTATCCCTCCCTCGAATCCTCCTGGCAGAGACCTGGCCGCGCGACACCGATTATACGAGCCGGCATCCCGACGACACGCTGCCCATCGCGCCTTCCTGGTCTATCCCGGGCCCGGTCAAGTCGAGAAGCGGTCCAGCGATGCTGCACTGCTTCCCGAATTCTGTCGCACTGCGAATTGCCGCGAGGGGCGAACCCGCGATGCTTCCTCAGCTGAAGTATCGGACGCGGATGGCGTCGATGGCAACCGCGATGAAGATCATCACGCCGCCGATCATGCCGACATAGAAGGACGGCACCGAGATGATGGCGAGACCGACCTGGATGATGGTCAGGAGCAGCACGCCGCCCAGCACGCCGACGACATTGCCGCGACCGCCGAACACGCTGACGCCGCCGATGATCGGCGCGGCGATGGCATAGAGCAGGTAGCTAGAACCCTGGTTCGAAGTGATCGCCATCTGCCACGACGCCAGCAGGAAACCGGCGCAGCCGGCGAGGAAGCCCGCCAGCGTGTAGGTCAGGATCTTGACCCGGTCGACGCGGATGCCGGCGGAATTCGAGGCGACCGGATTGCCGCCGACGGCATAGACGCGGCGGCCGAACACGGTGCGGGTCAGGAGGATGCCGACGCCGACCAGCGCGACCACGAAGATGAACGGCATGATCGGCCAGCCGCCGATCGTCGCCTGGCCGATCCAGACATAGCCGTCGGAAAGGTTGGTGATGGTGCGGCCCTGCGTCAGCGCCAGCAGCGCCCCCTGCAGGATGATCATCATCGCCAGCGTCTGGATCAGCGACACCATCTTCAGCTTGGTGATGCAGAGCCCGTTGAAGAAGCCGATGAAGGTGGCGACGCCGACGCCGACCAGCATGCCCGGGAACCAGGGCATGCCCCAGTCGGAATAGGCCATGGCGCCGATCGCCGAGGAGAAGCCGAGATTGGCCGGCAGCGACAGGTCGATCTCGGCGACGAGCAGCGGCAGCGCCACCGCCAGCCCCAGCATGCCGAGCACGGTGGCCTGCACCATGATGTTCTGCATGTTGTTGACGGTGAAGAAGAACTGGTTGAACAGGCCGAAGATCACGACCCTCGCGACCAGCCATACCCAGACGACGTTGTGCAGCACCCAGCCGAGAACGGAACGACCGCCCTTCCCGGCGGTCGGGGCGGCGCCGGCGGGGCTCGCGGTCTTGGCGGCAACGGTCATCGTGCGGCTCATCTTGTCCTCGTTGTCATCATGGCGTCCGGGGCGCCCGGCCCGGGTTCCAGCGGAACCCTAGGCCGGCTCGAGGCCACGGAGCCGGTCATTGGTTATCTCGGCGCCCGTCAGCTCGCGGGCGATGGCGCCGTTCTCGAAGATGCAGACGCGATCGGCGGCGCGGGTGATCTCGTCGGTGTCGGTCGAGACGATGATCACGGCGACGCCGGTCCGGCTCAGTTCGTCGACGATCCGGAGCACATCCTGCTTGACGCCGACATCGATGCCGCGAGTCGGTTCGTCCAGGATCAGCACGCGTGGGCCGGTGGCGAGCACGCGGCCGAGGCAGACCTTCTGCTGGTTGCCGCCGGAAAGCGTGTCGACGGCGACGGCGGCGGAAGCGGCCTTGATGCCCATGGCGGCGAAATAGCGGTCGGAAAGCCGCAGCTCGGCGTCCCTGCTCAGGAAGCCGGAGCGGGCGACCGAGGCGAGCGAGGACAGCGAGATGTTGGCGCCGATCGACATCTGGCCGATGGCGCCGTCGCGGCGGCGGTCGTCCGAGAGAAAGGCGATGCCCGCCTCGAAGGCGTCGCGCGGATGGGTCGGCAGGCCCTGCGGCGCGCTGCCATCGGCGAAGCGGATGGTGCCGGATTGCACCGGCGTCAGGCCGAAGATGCAGCGCGCCAGTTCCTTGGCGCCGGCGCCGGGCAGGCCGGTGAAGCCGACCACCTCGCCGGGGCGGATGTCGAGCGCCGGCACGCGCACGCTCGGCCCGACGACGTCGCGCAACTGCACCACCGGCGCGTCCTCGGCAAAGGTGCGGCGCTCGCGCTGGAACAGCACCAGGCCGCGCCCGAGCACCAGTTCCGAGAGCTGCGCCGAGGTCAGGCTGCCGACATCCTCGGATCCGCCGGCCAGCACGCCGTCGCGCAGCACCGATACGGCGTCGCAGATGTCGAGGATTTCGTCATTGTAGTGCGAGATGAAGATGAAGGTGACGCCGTCCGCCTTGAGCCGGCGCATGAAATCGAACAGCTGCTGGCGGTCCTCGACGGTCAGGGCCGCCGTCGGTTCGTCGAGGATGATGACCTTGCCGCCGCTGAACATGGCGCGGAGGATGTTGAGCTTGCGGCGCGCCACGGCGTCGAGCTTGCCGGCCGGCGTGTCGAGATCGATGCCGGTGCCGGCCAGCATGCGCGCCGCGTCCTGGCGCAGCTTGCGCCAGTTCACGAAGCCGAAGCGGCGCGGCCAGATGCCCAGCATCAGGTTCTCGGCCGCGGAGAGGTGATCGATGATCATCGGCTCCTGGGTGACCAGGAAGACGCCGGCCTCCTCCATCGACGGCACGTCGGCATGGGCGAGCGCGACGCCGTCGAGATAGAGCGTGCCCGTCGTCGGCTGGCGCTGGCCGGAGATGATGCCGACCAGCGTGCTCTTGCCGGCGCCATTCTCGCCCAGCAGGCCATGGATCGAGCCGCGCCGGATGGCGAGGCTGACATCGCGCAGCGCCACCGCGCCGCCATAGGCCTTGCTGATGTTCTCGACCCGCAGAACATGGTCGTTCGCAGCCTGCGATCCCGCTGTCATCGGCACGGTCAAGCGCATCTCCTGTCAAAAACGGAACGGCCGCGCAGCGAGCGCGGCTGAAACAGAAGCTGGCGTCGCGCCCGAGGAGCGCGACGCCATGGCCCGACTATGT
>JAFKJZ010000106.1 GCA_017305815.1 Hyphomicrobiales bacterium | reverse complement strand
CGAACGCCCAGTCGAGGAACCAGTCCGGGGAGGAATCCGCGGCCGCGGACACGACGTCGGCCGGCTTGCGCCGCGCACCGAGCACCTGCCCCTCGGTCAGGAAGCCGGCCTGCACCATGTTGGTCAGCACCTCGTTGGCGCGGGCGCGCGCCGCCGGCAGGTTGATGTGCGGGGCATAGCGGGCCGGCGCCTTGTAGAGGCCGGCGAGCATGGCTGATTCGGCGAGGTTGAGATCGGTGATCTTCTTGCCGAAGTAGAACTCGGACGCCGCCGCGACGCCGAAATTGCCGCCGCCCATATAGGCGCGGTCGAGATAGAGCTGCAGGATGTCGTGCTTGGACAGGTTGCTCTCCAGATAGAGCGCGAGGAACGCTTCCTTGATCTTGCGGTCGAGCGTGCGCTCGTTCGAGAGGAACAGGTTCTTCGCCAGCTGCTGGGTGATCGACGAGCCGCCCTGGCGCACGGCGTCGTTGCGCAAATTCTCCATCAGCGCGCGCGCCGTGCCGATGATGTCGATGCCGAAATGCGTGTAGAAGCGCCGGTCTTCGGTGGCGAGCGTCGCCTTGATCAGGCTGTCCGGCATTTCCTCGAGCGGCACGGATTCCGAATGGCGCACGCCGCGCTTGCCGATCTCGGCGCCGTAGCGGTCGAGGAAGGTGACGGAATAGTCCGATTGCGCCAGCCAGTCCTGCTTGGTGGCCTCGAAGGCGGGAAGCGCCAGCGTCAGCATCACCACGGCGCCGCCGGCGGCCATGGTCAGCCCGTCGCCGAGGATCTCGAACGGCGCCCGCCGCCAGCCGGTCATGCGGAAATGGCGGGCGAAGCGCGACAGCGCCTCGGCGGCGTCCTTGAGCCCGGTCCAGATCCGGTAGAGCGCGGAATCGATGAAGGCGTCGATCTCGATCAGCCGCAGCCACGGCGTCCTCGGCGCCGAAGGATCCGGCGCCGCGTCGCCCGTCTTTTCCGTCGCCGGAGCGCTTGCTTCCGTCGGAGCTTCGTCGCCGGTCGGGCCGGCGGAGGGGCGCTCGCCGGGCTTCAGGCCGCCCAGCCACCCCGAGATCCGATCCTGAAGCTTGCGCAAGGGCTGTTCCATTAGGGGTCGAATGGTTCTAAAAGGCAGTCGAAACATCGCATTCCGGCACTATATGGCGCCATTCGGAATGCCCGGTGAACGGACCGCCCCCAGCCCTGGCCGGTTCTCGCCGATCGACGAAGGATACGCAATCTCCATGCCCTTGCAAGGAAAGGACGCACACGACGCTGCGACCTCCGCGCAACAGGATGCCGCAGCCGCATCCGCGCCCGAAACCGAGGCGGTGCCGTTCTGGAAGCGCCTGACGCTGGAGGAAATGAGCGCGGAGCAGTGGGAGTCGCTCTGCGACGGCTGCGCCCGCTGCTGCCTGAACAAGCTCGAGGACTGGGACACCGGCGAGATCGTCTGGACGGCGATCGCCTGCGAGTTGCTGGACGAGGATAGCTGCCGCTGCCGCGACTATCCGAACCGGCATGATTTCGTGCCGGACTGCATCCCGCTCGACCCGAAGACGGTGCGGACGCTGACCTGGCTGCCGCCGACCTGCGGCTATCGCCTGATCGCCGAGGGCCGTGACCTCTACTGGTGGCATCCGCTGGTCTCCGGCGACCCGGAGACGGTGCACGAGGCCGGCATCTCGACTTCCGGCCGCACCATCAGCGAAAGCGACATCCCCGTCGAGGAATACGAGGACTACATCGTCTCCTGGCCGGGCGAACTGCCGGAGCCGGAGAAGCCGAAGGGATAGGGGTACTTTCCCCTTCTTCACCTCTCCCATGGGGAGAGGTCGGCTCGAAGAGCCGGGCGAGGGGATGCGATCTTGCCTGTGAGGCCTCAACCTCTCACCCGCCGGCCTGCGGCCGTCGACCTCTCCCCATGGGAGAGGTAAATGAGTGCGCCACTCTTGGCCAGTACGCCACTCTTGGCCGGGCCTGCCGAAACGACTTTCCCACGCTCGCCGTCATCCCGGGCCTGACCCGGGATCCAGGTCTCCAGGGTTCCCCGCCAACCTCTCCATCTCTCCGCCACACGAATCCCTGCTTTCGCAGGGATGACGGGAGCCGTGGTGGCGGACTGCGGGAAGACGACGGCGAGGGACGTTATCCCCCGACCCGGAACCGCTGCCGGTATTGCCTCGGCGTCACGGCGCGCTGCGCCTTGAACTGGCGGTTGAAGTTGGCGAGCGAGTCGTAGCCGACATCGGCGGCGATGGTCGCGATCGGCCTGTCGCCGCCGGAGAGCAGCGCGCAGGCGGCGCCGATCCGGAGCCGTGCCAGATAGCCCGTCACGCTCTGGCCGGTATGGCGCAGGAACAGCCGGTGCAGGCCGGAAGGGCTCAGCGCCGCGATATCGGCGAGCGCCTCCAGGCTCAGCTTCTCGGCATAGCGGCGGTGAACATGGTCGAGCACGCGGTCGATCCGGCCCCGGTTCGCCGGCTGGTCGGCGGCGACCGCAAGCGGCGAGGCGAGGGGCTCGGCCCCGGCGTCGCGTGAAAGCAGCGCCAGCACGCGGAGCAGCTGGATCAGCCGCTCGTCCGGCGGCAGGCCGAACAGCGCCTCGATCAGCGGCCGCGCCTCGGCCGCCGCGGTGTCCGAGAATTTGAGGCCGGTCCGGGCCCGCTCCAGCATGGCGGCGACGGCGCGGAGCTCGGTGAAGACGCCGCCGATCGGCGCCGCCCATTGCGGCAGGAACCACATCACCAGGGCGACATGCGGCGCCGTCTCCTCGACCTTGGCGGCCGAGCACCAGCTATGCGGCAGGTTGGGCCCGACCAGCACGAGGTCGCCGTCGTCATAGCTGCCGATATGGTCGCCGATGAAGCGCTGGCCGCGCGAGTTCAGCGTCATCGTCAGCTCGAATTCGGGATGGTGATGCCACTGGAACGGAATTTCGCCGTCGAGGCGCCGGTTCAGCGTCGCCCAGGATGCGCCGTCGGGGAGCGCCAGACGTTCGAGAAATGGCTTCATCTGGATCTCGTGGGTCTTCTGACGCTGGAATCGTATCAGTTTTCGCCGGGATCGGCGAACACCCGTCCATAGGGATCGCTAGTCTTTCTCGAGAAGCATCCGCGAGGGATGTGGGTGATCAGGGAGAGAGTGCATGACCATGGCCGCTGGAATGGGAACCGCAATCAAGCGCGACAGCCACCCGACGACGCATCAGGAAACGCAGCTGAAGGACATCGTGAAGACGCTGCCGCTGCGCGTGCTCTCCGAGGCCGACTGGCAGCATTGGGTGACGCGCGGCTACGTCATCGTCCGCCAGGCCGTGCCGGCGGAAAATGTCGCGCGGCTGGTCGAGACGCTCTGGGCCTTCGACGAGAAGGACCCGGCCAACCCGGCGACCTGGTACGCGCCGCAGCGCCGCGACCACATCATGAAGGAGCTGAATGGCACCGGCATGCTGGAGATCTACAATCACCAGCATCTCTGGGACAATCGCCAGGAGCGCCGGGTCTATGACGCCTTCGTCGACATCTGGGACCGCGAGGATCTCTGGGTGACGATCGACCGCGCCAACCTGAACCCGCCGAAGAAGGTGAAGGGCAACCCGAACGGCTTTATCCACTGGGACGCCGATACCTCGCTCGTTCCCCCGCCGATCGGCGTGCAGGGCGTGCTGAGCCTGAAGAAGCAGGATGGCGACGTCGGCGGCTTCCAGTGCATTCCCGAGCTCTTCGCCGGCTTCGACGACTGGGTGAAGACCCAGCCGGAGGACCGCGACCCGATGCATCCCGACACGGCGGGGCTCTCGATCACCAATATCGAGATGGAGGCGGGCGATCTCTTGATCTTCAACTCGCTGCTCGCCCATGGCGTGCGGCCCAACCATTCCGACGGCCGTGTCCGCATGGCGCAGTACATTTCCATGCACCCGGCCGAGGAGGCGAATCTCGCCGAGCGCACCGAGCGCATCCGTCTCTGGCGCGAACAGGACCATCCGCATCGCGACGCCTTCCCGGGCGACCCGCGCGACTGGGAAAAGCACAACGCCGAAGTGGCGACGCTGACGCCGCTCGGCGAGAAGCTGCTGGGGCTGAAGAGCTGGAACGAATAGGGACGGGAAGACCCTCACCCCGACCCTCTCCCGCGCGCGGGAGAGGGAGCACGCCTGTGCGCTTTCCCGGATCGACTGAGCCTTTCCCGCGCGCCTGCGCCTTTGCTGGTTCGCTGGCGTCCTTCGTAGATGAACGCCGCGCCGTTGAAAAAAAAACGCCGGCCGAAAAGCCCTCGCCCGCTTGCGGGAGAGGGTTGGGGGAGGGACTTGCTTCCTGCCTCCGGCACCCGTTCACGCGTCCGTGATCGGCGTTCCCCTTAACTTCGGTTCCGGCGCGCCCATCTCTCGGGGACCCTTCCCAGGGGTATCCGTCGCGCCGCTGCCAGGCTTGCAGCCATTCCCGGCCCCGCGGCGGATTTCGGTCCCGGCTGGACGATCATGCCTCGATGGGTGATCCGGTCCGGTCTCCTCATCGAAGGACGACACCATGCCAAACGACATCAACGCGGCCGCTTCGGGCCAGTTCAAGATCGGCGGCGATCTCACCGTCAACCGGCTCGGCTTCGGCGCCATGCGGATCACCGGCGACGGAATCTGGGGCGATCCGAAGGATATCGCCGAGGCGAAGCGGACGCTGAAGCGCGTGCCGGAACTCGGCATCGACCTGATCGATACGGCCGACAGCTACGGGCCCTATGTCAGCGAAGACCTGATCGCCGAGGTGCTGCATCCCTACAAGGGGCTCGTCATCGCCACCAAGGGGGCGCTGACCCGGCATGGTCCGAATATCTGGCAGGTGGTCGGCCGGCCGGAATATCTGCGCCAGTGCGTGCTGATGAGCCTGCGCCGGCTGAAGGTCGAGCGCATCGATCTCTGGCAGCTGCATCGCATCGATCCGCGCGTGCCGAAGGACGAGCAGTTCCAGGTCATCGCCGACATGCGTCGCGAAGGGCTGATCCGCCATGTCGGCCTGTCGGAAGTTTCCGTCGCCGACATCCAGGCGGCGCAGAAGTTCTTCCCGGTCACGACCGTGCAGAACCAGTACAACCTCGTCGATCGCAAGAGCGAGGCGGTGCTCGATTTCGCGGAGGCCAATAATATCGGCTTCATCCCGTGGGCGCCGCTCGCCTCCGGCGATCTCGCGCGGCCGGGCTCGGCGCTGACCAAGATCGCCGGCAAGCTCGGCGCCACGCCGGGCCAGGTGGCGCTCGCCTGGCTCCTGAAGCGCTCGAAGGTGATGCTGCCGATTCCGGGCACGGGCAGCGTCAGGCATCTCGAGGAAAACACCGCCGCGGCCTCGATCAAGCTTTCCGACGAGGACTTCGCCGCCCTCGACGTCGAGGCCCGCCGCGCGGCCTGAGGCTGTGCCTCGCCCCGCCGGTCGCGGATCGTTCGCGGCCGGCGGTCCTGCTGCAGCGACAGACTGCGTCGTCTTGTGCCGGGGTTCGCGATGGCGCGGCTGCATGGATCCCTGCTTTCGCAGGGATGACGGCGAGTTGGTTGCGGGCAGTGATGTGCAAAGCCCTCGGAACCGGGCGCGGACGTGGCTGATTTCGATCCTCGGTCGGCGCCCTTGTTCCCTCGAAATCGTCAATCTCCGTCGTCATCCCTGCGACAGCAGGGATCCATGGTTCGGTGGGGCTCAATGCCACGAGGGCGAAACCACCGGTGGCGCGCCGGGGGGATTTGGGTTCACAGTGGCAGCCTTGACGATCCACGGCCGGCGCGCCCTCCGCGCCGGATCGGATCGCCGCCGAAGGAGCCCGCCATGGAATATACCCGCCTCGGTCGCACCGGCCTCGAAGTTTCCCGCCTCTGCCTTGGCTGCATGAGCTATGGCGACCCCGCGCGCGGCAACCACGCCTGGACCCTGCCGGAGGCCGAGAGCCGCCCCTTCATCAAGAAGGCGCTCGAGCTCGGCATCAATTTCTTCGATACGGCGAACGTCTATTCCGACGGCTCCAGCGAGGAGATCGTCGGCAAGGCTCTGAAGGATTTCGCCCGGCGCGAGGAGGTGGTGATCGCCACCAAGGTGCATGGCCGCATGCGCCCGGGCCCGAATGGCGCCGGCCTGTCGCGCAAGGCGATCCTGCACGAGATCGACGCCAGCCTGACCCGCCTCGGCACCGACTACGTCGATCTCTACCAGATCCACCGCTTCGACTACGGCACGCCGATCGAGGAAACGATCGAGGCGCTGGACGAGGTCGTGAAGATGGGCAAGGCGCGCTACATCGGCGCCTCGTCCATGCATGCCTGGCAATTCGCCAAGATGCTGGCGATGCAGGAAAATCGCGGCCTCGCTCGCTTCGTCTCGATGCAGGACTACGTCAACCTGCTCTACCGCGAGGAGGAGCGCGAGATGCTGCCGCTCTGCGCTTCGGAGGGCATCGGCGTCATTCCGTGGAGCCCGCTGGCGCGCGGCCGGCTGACGCGCGACTGGGATGCGAAGACGGCGCGCGCCGAGACCGACGAATTCGGCAAGGGCCTCTATTCCCGCACCGCCGACGCCGACAAGCTGGTGGTGGAGGCGGTCGCGCATGTCGCGGCCCAGCGCGACCTGCCGCGCGCCCAGATCGCGCTCGCCTGGGTGCTGTCGAAATCGGTGATCACGGCGCCGATCGTCGGCGCGACGAAGATGCAGCATCTCGACGACGCCGCGTCGGCGCTGTCGGTCCGGCTCGACGAATTCGAGATCGCCGCGCTGGAGGCGGCCTATGTCCCCCATTCGGTGGCGGGCTTCGTGTGAGAGCAGAGGATCGGCAACGATCCGGGCGCAACGCCGTACCCCGGCTTCGCCCGAAAGCAGGGACCTGCTAGACCTGCCCGCGCATTTCAACGCCATCCAGAGGATTTAACGGTGATCCAGCCGACGGATTCGTTCAAAGAAAACCTGCGATTGCTGCCCTCGATCGATGGTCTTGCCCGCATCGATCTCGTCGATCCGGCGGGGGGGATCGTGGCGACCATCGAAAACCTGCCGGGCAAGCAGGGTTCGCTGGCCGTCTATCAATACCTCCAGCAGAGCTTCGGCGCGCTCCATGCCGAGGCGGCAGCCCACGGGCTCGAGGTTTTTGCCGAACATACGGCCGATGCCAGGAGCCGGCCGGGCGCCCATCCCAATATCGACCGCCTGCTGGAGATCCTTGGCGGGGCCGCCCCGCTTGCTATCACGCTCGTCGCCGCCTGATGCGGGATGGAAGCATGGCAGCACGGATTTCGGGTGCTGCCTTGCCTTCCCCTGGCGAAGGATCCGGCCAGTCTGATGGCCGGATCGCACCGCCGGCCTCGTGAGCCGTGGACCCGCTACTTGCCGTCGAACCAGGTCTTCCAGTAGGTCATCGCCATCTTGCCGATGCCGGGCGGGATCACCTCGTCCGCCTCGCCATAGTAGTTGCGCACCGGCGTCTGGATCACCCAGCGATAGGCCTGCGTCTCGCGGAAGATCCGGCCATAGGCGGAGCCTGCGAAGAATTGCGGGTCGAAATAGTCGGCGCGGATAAGCTTGTGCAGGTCGGTCGGAATTTCCGACGCCTCGAAGGGCTGGCGCTCATAGACGCGGCGCGCCGCGTCATAATACGCGTCGTTGAACACCGAGCGCGCCAGGCCCGGCACGCCATAATAGTTTTCATAGGAGAAAGCCGAAAGGACGAAGAGGCTGTTGACCCAGCTCGCGTCGATCTCGCGCGGGAAGTTGAGGAAGCCGTTCATCAGCGCGAAGCCATCGATCGGGGCGCTGGCCGTGGCGGCGGCATCGACGGCGACGCCGGCGCTTTCGAGCTTCTCCAGGCAGGCCATGGTGACGAAGCCGCCCTGCGACCAACCGCCGAGGAAGAGCTTGTCGCTGGTGATGCCCATGCTGTCGAGCACCCCGCGGCCGGAGCGGATCATGTCGTGGCAGGCCTGCTGGTGGCTGGCCTTGACCATGTAGCCTTCCGGCTCCTTGGAAGCGCCCATGCCGAAATAGTCGGCGCCCATCACGACATAGCCCTGGCCGGCGAACTGCGCGAGCATGAGCTGCGTCTCGGTCGACTGCTCGGGGAAGGAGGGGACCTCCTGCCGGCCATAGACGGTGCCATGCTGGTAGGAGAGGATCGGGAACGATTTCGCGTCGGTATCGGGGATCGCCAGCAGGCCGGTGGCGACGATCGGCTTGTTGCCGCGCTCGGGCACGACGGAGGGATAGGTGACGCGGTAGAGCTTCACCGCGTTGCGCGCCGGCGTGTAGGTGACGTCGATGCCGGCGAATTTCGGGAAATCGGTCGTAAGGATCTGGTTCAGCCGGTCGGTATCCCAGCGCCCGAGCAGCTCATAGCTGACGCCGGACGGCACGGCGATCGCGCCGGCATCGCTCGCGGCGGCGGACGTTGCTTCCTGCGGCGCGGCGCTGGCGACGGGCGGGATGGCGAGGAGCACGGCGCAGAGCGCCAGAGTGCGAACGGCTTTCGTCATGATGTTCCATTTCCCGGATGTCTGTCCGGTCTCGCGGCTGCCCCGGCATCTGCGCCAAGCCGCGGCATCGGCATAGCGTTGGCGCGTAAATATTGGGTGTCGAAGCCGGGCACAGCGTTCGCCATCGCCCGCGAGACATTGGAGCCTCGCGGGCAATACGAGGCGGCTGCGCGGCCTTGCTGGCCATCCGGCGCCGTTCGCTGCGGCATGCCGCAGCGAACGGCGAGCTTTGCGCCGGCCTTTGACTGGAAACGACGTTGGCGCGACGATGGGCAATCGGAGCAGAGCCATGACGGACCGCATCGCAGCCGCCAGGCGGGCCTATGCCGAGGAACTGCGCAACCGGGCGAGCCTCCGCTCGGAGCCGCTGGTCGCGGCCTTTGCCCGCGTGCCGCGCGAGCGCTTCGTCGGTCCGCCGCCCTGGCGGATCAAGGATCCGGCCGCGCTGGTCGACTTCTGGTCGGGGACGATCCGCGATCCGGCGGCGCTCTATCAGGACGTGCTGGTGACGCTCGACCGCGAGCGCGGCATCAACAACGGCCAGCCCAGCCTCTGGGCGCTGGTGTTCGACCGGCTGGCGATTCCGCCCGGCGCGTCGATCGTCCATCTCGGCTGCGGCACCGGCTACTACACGGCGATCCTGGCCGAACTCGCCGGGCCGGAGGCGACGATCCTGGCCGTCGAGATCGAGCCGGGGCTGGCGGAGCGGGCGCGCATCGCGCTGCAGCCCTGGCCGCAGGCGCGCGTCGTCGAGGGCGACGGCGCCCACATGGCCCTGCCGGACGCGGATTGCATCGTCGCCAGCGCCGGCGCCACCCATCCGCTCGCGCTCTGGCTCGACGCGCTGAAGCCGGGCGGCCAGCTCCTGTTTCCGATGACGTCGACCTATGGTCCGGGCGGCATGCTCCTGGTCACGCGCCGCGCCACCGACGGATATGCGGCCGAGTTCCTGAGCAGCGCCGCCTTCATTCCCTTCGTCGGCGCGCGCGACGGACGGTTCGACCATCCGCTCGCCGGGGCGCTGATGCGCGATCGCGGCGCCGCCGTCCGCTCGCTCCGCCGCGACCGCCACGACGAGGACCAGACCTGCTGGCTGCATGGCGAAGGCTGGTGCCTGTCGCGGCTGGAGCCGGGCGCTACCAGCTAAAACCCGCTTCCGGCTCCGCGGCGAACAGCATCATCGCCGCCTCGACCAGCGGACGCGGAAAGTTCTTCAGCGCCTTGGGATCGAAGGGAAGATGGGGCATATGGCTCGCCACAAGCTGGCCGACGGCGCGCGCCTGCGCCAGGTCGCGGGCCCGCTGTTCGGCGGCGCGATCCAGCCGCGCCGACAGCCAGAGCTTGTGGACCGCGAAGGCGCGTGGGTCGCTGGCGACGATCCGGGTCGGATAGCCGCGCTGGTCGATCGCCATGGCCTCGAAGGGCGGGGCGTTCTCCTGCCAGTTGAGCCCTTCCACGCTCACGGCGGCGAGGTCGTCCGCGTCCGGCGCGCCGCCATGCTCGGCCAGCGAGGCGGGCTCCGTCTTCCAGGGCGGCTCGCGCATCGGCCGGATCAGGTCGACCAGATAGCCGTCGCGGTTGCGGGCGCGAAATGCCGCGCTGGTGCGGGCGAACGAACGATCCACCTTGCGAAGCAGCGCCAGCAGGCTGCGGCCATCCTGGTCCTCCTCGACCGAAAAGGCGAGGCGGGCGCGGGCATCGAACAGGATGTCGATGTCTTCCGTCGTCGTCACCTCGACGGGGAAGCGGATACCGGCCGCCGCTTCATAGGCGAAGAGCGCATTGGTCCCGACCACCCGCAGGCCATGGCCGAGCACGCCGGCCGCGTCGAGGGCGCGCAGGATGCGGGCGCCCGGATCCGGCACCCGGCCAAGGCCGAGGGCACGGTTGATGGCGGCCTGCCGCTCGATCGCGGCGCGGGCGGCAGCGAGATCCGCCTCGGCCTCGTCGCGGCCGGCATCGAAGGCAGCCTTGATCGCCTCGGTCTCGGCGCTGCGCCGGCCCAGCGACTTCTGCCGCCGGAGCCCCGTCTTCGGATCGTAATAGCTGCGCAGCAGATAGTCCGTGCCGGCTGTCTCGGAGAAGACCATGGAGCCGCGATAGCCGTCGGCGCGCTTCTGCGCTGCCCGGAAGCCCTCGAAACGCTGCCGGGCGTCTTCCTCGGCCATCGCAACATCCCGGTGGGTTCCGTCGGCT
>JAFKJZ010000105.1 GCA_017305815.1 Hyphomicrobiales bacterium | reverse complement strand
GGCGCCGAGCATGCCGCCGAGCGCGAGCGAGCCGGTATCACCCATGAAGATCGCCGCCGGCGGCGCGTTGAACCAGAGGAAGCCCAGGCCGGCGCCGAGCATCGCGCCGCAGAGCACGGCGAGCTCGCCCGTGCCGGGCACGAAATGAATCTGCAGGTATTCGGCGAAGATGGCGTTGCCGGAGAGATAGGCCATGACGCCGAACGAGGCAGTGGCGACCATGACCGGCACGATGGCGAGGCCGTCGAGGCCGTCGGTCAGGTTCACGGCATTGCCGGCGCCGACGATGACGAAGGCGCCGAACGGAATGAAGAACCAGCCGAGATCGATGACGAAGCCCTTCACGAAGGGAAAGGTCAGCGCGTCGGAGAGCGGCCCGGCCGAGAGGCGCGAGATCGCGATGCAGGCGACAGCGGCGATGGCGAACTCGACGGCGAGGCGCGAACGGCCGGAAAAGCCCTTGTGGCTCTGCTTCGTGACCTTGAGATAGTCGTCATAGAAGCCGATCAGGCCGAAGCCGACCGTCACGCCGAGCACCGTCCAGACATAGAAGCTGGAGAGATTGGCCCAGAGCAGCGTCGAGACGATCAATCCGGACAAGATCATCAGGCCGCCCATGGTGGGCGTGCCCTTCTTGGTGACGAGATGGCTCTGCGGCCCGTCCTCGCGGATCGGCTGGCCCTTGCCCTGCTTGAGCTTGAGCCCGCGGATGATGGCGGGGCCGAACAGGAAGACGAAGATCAGCGCCGTCATCGTCGCGCCGCCAACACGGAAGGTGATGTAGCGGAAGACGTTGAGGCCCGAGAATTGCGCGGAGAGATCCCCCAGCAGGTACAGCATCAGACGGGTCCTTCAGTGGCGGGATCGCTCTCGACGGGGGCCGGGGTAAATCGGGTCTTCAATGTCTCGACGATGGGAGCCATGCGGCTGCCATTCGAGCCCTTGACCATCACGACATCGCCGGCGCCGAGCTCGTCGACGAGAATCGCCTCTAGCTCATTTGCCGTTTCGGCATAATGGCCGCGCATGGCGTCGGGCAAGGCCTCCCAGAGGGCTCGCATCGACGGGCCCGCCAGATAGGCGCGGTCGATACCGGCCGCGACGAGCGGCTCGGCCAGTTCTGCGTGCAGCTTCAGCGTGTCGTCGCCGAGTTCCAGCATGTCGCCGAGCACGGCGATGCGACGGCCGGCTCCGGCCGTCCGCGCCTGCGCCAGGACGGTGATCGCCGCGCGCATGGAGGTCGGGCTGGCGTTGTAGCTCTCATCGATCAGCGTCGCATCGCCCTGGCCGATCGCGAGGCGGTGACGGGCGCCGCGCCCCTTCGGCGCGGAAAGCCCGCCAAGCGCGGCCGCCGCCTCGGCGACATCGCCGCCAAGCTTCGATACCGCCAACAGCACCGCGAGCGAATTCTGGACGAGATGGCGACCCGGCGCGCCGATGGTGAATTCGACCAGCTGGTCGAGGATGCGGGCGCTGACGCGCGAGTGGTCCGCCTGCATGTCGAGGGCTTCGAGCCGCGCGTCTGCGTCGCGGCCCGTGCCGAACGACAGGACATTGTCGATGCCGGCGTCCATGGCGAGCAGCGCCAGCCGCTCGAACTGCGGGCTGTCGCCATTCAGGATGGCGGCCCCGCCCGGCTCGACACCGGAGAATATCTCCGCCTTGGCGCGGGCGATGCCGTCGACGCCGTCGGGGAAAAACTCGAGGTGCACGGCCTCGATGTTGGTGATGATGGCGACATGCGGCCGAACCCGCGCCACCAGCGGGGTGATCTCGCCGGCATGGTTCATGCCGATCTCGAACACGGCGAAGCGGGCATCGGCCGGCATCCGCGACAGGGTCAGCGGAACGCCCCAGTGATTGTTGAACGACGCCGGCGAGAAGTGGGTCGGCCCCTGCGCGGCAAGCACATGGCCAAGCATCTCCTTGGTCGAGGTCTTGCCGACGCTACCGGTCACCGCGGCGATGCGGGCGGTCGAGCGGGCGCGCGACGCGCGGGCAAGATCCTGCAGCCCTTCCAGCACGTCCTGCACGACGACCAGCGGAATCGTCATCCGGCCGAGGCCGGCGAGCTGGTCCGCCGCGACCACCGCGACGGTCGCGCCATGGCCGGCGGCGGCGCCGACAAAGCGGTGCCCGTCGAAGCGGTCGCCGCGAATGGCGAAGAAGGCGTCACCCGGCTGGACGGTCCGGCTGTCGATCGAGATGCCGGTGATCGCCGGGCCGACGGCGGTCGGACGCCCCTTCATGCCGGCGACGAAATCGTCGAAGTTCCAGAGCTTTTCGGTCATGTGCGCGCCTCCGCGGCGAGCGCCGCGGCGACCACCTCGTGGTCGGAGAAGGGCAGCACGACGCCGTTGACGATCTGCCCGGTCTCGTGGCCCTTGCCGGCGACGCAGAGCACGTCGCCCTCGCCCAGCATCGCGACGGCCTCCAGGATGGCGGTGCGACGATCGGGGATGACGATGGAATCGGGCGCGCCGGCCAGGATCTCGGCGCGGATGCGGGCCGGATCCTCCGAGCGGGGATTGTCGTCGGTAATGATCACCACGTCGGCATTACGCCTGGCCGCCTCGGCCATCAGCGGCCGCTTGCCGGCATCGCGGTCGCCGCCGGCGCCGAAGACCACGAAGAGCCGCTTGCGGGTCATCGGCCGCAGCGCGCCGAGCGCATGGTCGAGCGCGTCGGGCTTATGGGCGTAGTCGATGAAGACGAGCGCGCCCTTGTCGGTGACGCCGACCCGCTCCAGCCGTCCCGGGGCGCCGACGAGCGAGCCGAGCGCCTCGATGGCGATGCGCGGCTCGATGCCCGCGCCGATGGCGAGGCCGGCGGCGACGAGGGCGTTCGAAACCTGGAAACCGCCGGCGAGCGGCAGGCGGACATGCATCGGCGTGCCGAAGACGTCGAGCTCGAGCGACTGGCTGTAGAGATCGGGCTCGTCCTTGACGAGGCGAATCGACCGCCCTGCCCGGCCCACATCGATCAGGCGCTGCCCGCGGCGGCGCGCCACGTCCATGACCGCCTTCGCATAGGGACCGTCCGCGTCGACGACGGCGGTGCGGCCTTCCGGCAGGAGATTGCCGAACAGCTTGAGCTTGGCCTCGAGATAGTGCTCGACCGTCGGATGATAATCCATGTGGTCGCGGCCGAGATTGGTGAAGGCCGCCGCCGTCAGGCGAACGCCGTCGAGCCGATGCTGATCGAGGCCGTGGCTCGACGCCTCGAGCGCCGCGTGGGTGACGCCCTGGCGAGCCAGCCGGTCGAGGATCCGGTGAAGCTGGATCGGATCGGGCGTGGTCAGGCTGCCATAGTCGGAACCGTCGGGCGAGACGACGCCGATGGTGCCGATCGAGGCGGACTTCCTGCCGGCGATCTCGAAGATCTGGCGGACAAAGGCGGCGACCGAGGTCTTGCCGCTGGTGCCGGTGACGGCGACCAGGTTTTCCGGCTGCAGGGGATAGAAGCGGGCGGCGAGATGCGCCAGCGCGATGCGCGGATCGGCGGCGCGCAGCACCGGCACGCCGAGATCGTCGGGAAGGACCGAGTCGGGACCGCAGACGATGGCCGCAGCGCCCCGCTTCACCGCATCCGGCGCGAAGCGGGCTCCATCCGCCGCCACGCCCTTCAGCGCCGCGAACAGAATGCCCGGCTCGACAGCGCGGCTGTCCGCCGTAAGGCCGGAAATCTCGATCTCCGCCTGATCGGCGGAAAGCGAGAAGTCGTTCGAAGCTAGATCACCGAGCCGCATTCTGGGGTCGAACCCTCCCGATCGTTCCTGTTTCGCGCCAGGTATGGGGCGCGCAGGCCCTTCCAAAGGCCCGCTCTTCGAACCTCAATACGACACAAGCATGGCGTCGGGGTGGCTTTCGTTCTCGCTGCGCGGCTGGACGCCCAGAATTGCGGCGGCACGACGGATGACGTTGGAGCTGACATTCGCGGCGTTCCAGGCCGCGAGCGCCGGCAGGCCGGGCTTCTCCGGCTTCGGATCGTCGATCGAGATCAGCATGACATATTCCGGATCGTCCATCGGGAAGGCCGACAGGAACGAGTTCAGGTAATGGCCCTCGACATAGCGCCCGTTGGCGATCTTCTCGGCCGTGCCGGTCTTGCCGCCGACGACATAGCCGGGGACGTCGGCATTGCGGCCGGAGCCCTTGACGGCGTTGAAGCGGAACAACCAGCGCATCTCGTCGCTCGTCTTCTTCGACACCATCTGCGTGGAGTCGGCCATCGCCTCTTCCTGCGTGCGCGGGAAGAAGGTCGGCGTCAGAAGGTGGCCGCCATTGACCAGCGCCGCATCGGCGACGGCCGCCTGCATCGGCGTGATGGCGATGCCGTGGCCGAAGGAGACGGTCAGCTGCGTCGCCTGGCTCCAGCGCTTCGGCACCTGCGGCGTCGCGACTTCGGGAAGGTCGGTCTTCAGCCGGGTCGAGAGGCCGAACTTCTTCAGATAGGCCTGCTGCTCCTCCTGGCCGACGGCGAGCGCCATCTTGGCCGTACCGATGTTGGACGAATACTGGAAGATCTCCGGCACCGTCAGGAAGCGCGCCTTGGCGTGGAAGTCGCGGATGACGTTGCGGCCGACATGGATCGGGAAGCGCGCGTCGATGCTGTCCGTCATCTTCACGCGGCCGGAATCAAGCGCCATCGCGAAGGTGAAGCTCTTGAACACCGAGCCGAGCTCGAAGGTGCCGGCGGTCAGGCGGTTCAGCCGGTCCGGCTTGTTGGCGTCGGTCGGCGTGTTCGGGTCGAAATCGGGCAGTGACGCCATCGCCATGACCTCGCCGGTCTTGGCGTTGAGGATGACGCCCATGGCGGCGACCGACTGGTAGCGCTGCATCGCGCCGACGAGCTCGTCGCGCAGGATGTGCTGGACGCGCATGTCGATCGACAGCTTCACCGGCTGCATGTCGGCGCCCTTCATGGCGAAGCCCGCGCCATGCAGATCGCCAAGGCCGCGCTCGTCGATCGCCTTCTCGATGCCGGCAATGCCCTGATTGTCGATGTTGACGAGGCCAACGATATGGGCCGCGGCCGGGCCGCCCGGATAGAAGCGGCGGTTCTCGGTCAGGAAGCCGACGCCGGGAATGCCGAGATTGTGGATCTCGGACTGCTGCTTCGGCGTGATCTCGCGCTTGACCCAGACAAAGCCGGCCTGCGTCGACAGCTTCTTGCGCAGCTGCGCCGCGTCGAGGTCCGGCAGGACGCTGGTGATCAGTTCGGTCGCCTCGTCGGGGTCGACGATCTTGTTCGGCTCGGCGAAGAGCGAGGCGGTCTTGATGTCGGTGGCGAGGATCTCGCCATTGCGGTCGACGATGTTGGGACGCGCGGTCGCGACCGCCTGGGCCGCGCTGCCGCGGGCGGCGGAGCCGGCCTGGTCGCTCATGCCGAGCATGACGAGACGGCCGCCGATGACGCCATAGACGAGCATGAAGGCGACCATGGTCAGCGCGATGCGGCTGCGGGTCTGGTCGTGGCGCGCCTTGCTCGCTCCCTTCAGCGCGACATGACGCCCGCCATTGGCGGGGCTGAACATGCCGGGACGGTCGGTCAGCGTCATCGTCATGGGTTCGCTCCCGTTTGAGCCACGATGTCACGGGGACGGGGCTTGGCGACGCTTGCCTGCGCCGTGGTGGGCTTGGCGACGATCGGCTTCGCGGCGCCCGACTTGGCGACGCCGCTGGTGATCATGCGGTCGAGCGAGGCGCCCGGAACCTCGATCGGCTTGTCGGGCACGTCCTCGATGCTGGCGAGCTGGCGCACGTCGAGCGGCGCGAGGTGCAGATAGGAGCCATAGCGCTGGACGAGGTCCTGCAGACGGGACGGCTGGTCGAGCACGCTCCACTCCGCCTGCAGGATGTTCATCATGTCCTTCTCGCGCACGATCTCGCGGCGAAGCTCCATGACGTGATCGGCGGCGCGGCCGGCGCGATCCTTCATGGCATAGGTGACGACGGCGCCGGCCACCATCAAAGCAACCCAGATGACGTTGAGTGCCCGGAGCATTACGACCTCGCCACTTTGAATTCAGGTAGTGCCGGAACGCCGGCCGCCTCGGCGTCGAACGGCCGCGCTGGCGCCTCCGTCCGGATGCCGGCGCGCAGCTTGGCCGAGCGAGCCCGCGGATTGCGCGCCGTCTCGGTGTCGCCCGCGACGACCGCGCCCTTGACCGCCAGCGTGAAGGTCGGCGCCGCGAGAACGCGCTCGGGCATGTGCCGCGAGCCGCCCGCCCGGACCTCGCTGCGTTCGGCCAGGAAGCGCTTGACGATGCGGTCTTCCAGCGAATGGAACGACACGATGACCAGGCGGCCGCCCGGCTTCAGCACGCGCTCGGCGGCGGCCAGCGCCCGGCCGAGCTCGTCGAGCTCCTGGTTGACGTAGATGCGCAGCGCCTGGAACGTGCGGGTCGCCGGATGGATCGGATCCGTCGGCTTCTTGCCGACGACGCGCTCGACCAGCCCGGCCAGTTCGCTGGTGCGCAGATAGGGCTTGGCGACGCGGTCCTGCGTGATGGCGCGCGCGACGGCGGCGGCCCGGCGCTCCTCGCCGAGCACCGAGATGATGCGGGCGAGGTCGCGCGCTTCCATCGTGTTGACGACGTCGGCGGCGCTCGGCCCTTCCTGGCTCATGCGCATGTCGAGCGGGCCGTCGAAGCGGAAGGAAAAGCCGCGCTCGGCTTCGTCCAGCTGCATCGAGGAAACGCCGATATCGAGCACGACGCCGTCGACCTTCTCGTGCCCCTGCCCTGCCGCGATCGCGTCGAGATCGCCGAAGCGGCCATGCACGAGTTGCAGCCGGCCCTGATATTCGGCGACGAGCGCCTGGCCGTCGGCGATCGCGTTCGGATCGCGGTCGATGCCGATCACCGAAGCGCCGGCGTCGAGGATGGCGCGGCTGTAGCCGCCGAGGCCGAAGGTGCCGTCGATGACGACGCCGCCGGCCACGGGCGCGAGATGCTCGATCACCTCGGCGAGCAACACGGGAACGTGGCGGTCGGATCCGCCGGCGATACCGCCCTTCGAGCCGTCACCGGTCGTCATGATTCCGCGCCTCCGGAGGAACGCGGACCCGCGCCAAGCCGGCGGCGCAATTCGCGCACGCGGTTCTTGGCCTCGTCCCGATAGGCGACGAAACGCTCCGGTTCCCAGATCTGAAACTTGTAGCCCTGACCGACGAAGGTCACGGTGTCGCCGATGCCGGCATGGGCCTTGATCACCTCGGACAGCGCCACGCGCCCCTCCGGGTCGATCCTCAGCACCTCGCTCTCGCCGATCAGCGTCGTCGAGAGGAATTCGTGGTCCTCGGAGAAGGGCTCGAACAGCGTCAGGCTGGCGCGGATCTGGCTGACGAGGCGATTGCCGCCCGCATCCACCGCGTTCTGGTCCAGCGTCGGACAGCAATAGAGCCCCTCGAAGCCGTCGCGCGCCAGCACGGAGCGGAACGATGCCGGGATCGACACCCTCTGGTTGATGGACCACTTT
>JAFKJZ010000104.1 GCA_017305815.1 Hyphomicrobiales bacterium | reverse complement strand
CGGAGTTGGATCTTCGTCGCATTGGACCCGCAATATCGAAGCGCTTGCGCGACATTATCGTGTCGTCGCCTTCGACCTGCCGGGTTATGGAGCCTCGCCCGACGTTCCCGAGAATTTGGAGCCGGAGCACTATATCGATTGGGTTGCTGCCGCGGTTGACGAGGCCGCCGGTGACGGATGCGAGCTTGCAGGCTTCAGCTTTGGCGGTGCGATCGCCGCAAGAATCGCGGCCCGACTTGGCGCGCGGATCCGGCATCTGTCTTTGCTCGCTCCGGGAGGGTTTGGCGCCCCAAAAGGGCGGGTGATTCCGACGGTCAAGGTTCCCTCGCTCGGGGCGCCGTCACGAGAGCGGCGGCAAGCCGTCGCGGCGAATCTCGCCGGCTGGATGTTGTCGGCGCTCCCGGGCGTCGATGACGAAGTCGTCGACATGCAAAGGACCGCCGGTCGCCGCCTGCGCGCACGGGCAATTCGCGGCGCCGCAACCTTCGCCGCGCGGTCGCCCCCAGGAGAGACTGCCCAATCGCTTCGCAGGCCCCTCTCGCGCCTTGCGCCGCAGCAGTGGACGCTCCATCGTGGCGCCGTTTACAGCACATAGCCGAGGCGCCTTCATGTCGGTCGATACTCAGGGAACCGATCTCGTCCAGTTGGTGGCGCTTCTCGGCGCCGCCGTGATCGCGGTGCCCATCTCCAAGCGGCTCGGCCTCGGCACGGTGCTCGGCTATCTCGCCGCCGGCCTGGTCATCGGTCCCTACGGATTGCGGCTCTTCACCGACCCGCAGGCGATCCTGCATGTCGCCGAGCTCGGCGTCGTGCTGTTCCTGTTCATCATCGGCCTCGAGATGCGGCCATCGCGGCTCTGGAGCCTGCGCGGCGAGATCTTCGGCCTCGGCCTCGCCCAGGTCATCGCCTGCGGCGCGCTGCTGACCGGCCTCGGCATCGCCGCCGGCTTCGCGCCGGCCGTCGCCTTCATCGCCGGCATGGGCTTCGTGCTGTCGTCGACGGCGATCGTCATGCAGATCCTGGAGGAGCGCGGCGACACGGCGACGCCGGCCGGACAGCGCGTCATCTCGATCCTGCTGCTCGAAGACCTCGCCATCGTGCCGCTGCTGGCGATCGTCGCCCTGCTCGGCTCGCACGGCTCGACCGGCGAGGAGCATTCGCGCTGGCTGTCGATCCTGATCGCGGTCGGCTCGCTCGCCGCCCTGATCGCGGCCGGGCGCTGGCTGCTCAACCCGATGTTCCGCATCCTCGCCAACGTGCAGGCGCGCGAGGTGATGACGGCGGCGGCGCTGCTCGTCGTGCTCGGCGCCGCGCTCGCCATGCAGGTCGGCGGCCTGTCCATGGCGATGGGCGCCTTCCTCGCCGGCGTGCTGCTGTCGGAATCGAGCTTCCGCCACCAGCTCGAAGCCGACATCGAGCCGTTCCGCGGCATCCTGCTCGGTCTGTTCTTCCTCAGCGTCGGCATGTCGCTCGACCTCGGCGTCATCGCGCGGCACTGGCAGACGATCCTGCTCGCGGTCATCGCCTACATGGCGCTGAAATCGCTCGGCATCTATGTCGTCGCCCGGCTCCTGAAGGCGGACCATGCCGAGGCGATGACCCGCGCCGCGCTGCTGGCGCAGGGCGGCGAGTTCGCCTTCGTCCTCTATGCGGCGGCGGCCGGGGCCGGCATCTTCACCGGCGAGGTCAACGCCATGCTGACCGCCACCATTATCCTCTCCATGGCGCTGACGCCGCTGGTCGTGCTGTCGCTGAAATGGCTGCTGACGCCGCCGACGCCCGAGCAGCTCGACGAGGATTTCGACGGCGCCGGCGGCCGCGTGCTGATGATCGGCTTCGGTCGCTTCGGCCAGATCTCGGCGCAGTTCCTGCTCGCCGAGGGCGTCGACGTGACGGCGATCGATTCGGACGCCGAGATGATCCGCGCGGCCTCGCGCTTCGGTTTCAAGGTCTATTTCGGCGACGGCACCCGTCTCGACGTGCTGCGCGCCGCCGGCATCGAGCGCTCGCAGATCGTCGCCATCTGCACCGACAAGCAGGAGGTGACGGACAGGATCGTCGAGCTGATCCAGTCCGAGTTCCCCTTCGTGCAGCTCTATGTCCGCTCCTATGACCGCGGCCATACGCTGCGGCTGCTGAAGAAGGGCGTGAACTACCAGATGCGCGAGACGCTGGAATCGGCCTTCACCTTCGGCGCCGCCGCGCTGGAAGGCCTCGGCGTCGCGCCGGAGCGGATCGCCGACATCGCCGAGAACCTGC
Organism: Hyphomicrobiales bacterium; assembly: GCA_017305815.1. Lineage (GTDB taxonomy): Bacteria > Pseudomonadota > Alphaproteobacteria > Rhizobiales > Kaistiaceae > Kaistia > Kaistia nematophila. The sequence goes on along the minus strand of JAFKJZ010000104.1, from coordinate 5,244 downwards.
GCACACGAGACGCCGCGCGGCTCGCGGCGCAGCAGGCGGGCGGCCTGCTCTCGGCTGGCCGCGACATGTTCGTGACCAAGCCCTTCAAGCCCGAGCCCGAGCCGCTCACCGTTCCGAAGCGCGAATCGCGGGCGCTCAACAAGGAAGCCGAGTCGGCGACGGCCGAGCCGGCGGACTGAGCCGCCCGCTTCTCGGGAATGCAAAAGGGCCGGGAGTTTCCCCGGCCCTTTCCATTTTTCACTCAGCTCTCGCCCTCCACGAGGAAGTGGCGATGTCGCATACGCTGGATCAGCTCTCGTGCGGGCCGACCCGGACCATCAGCTCGGTGCCGGTGGTGAAGTATTTCTGCGACGCGCGCTGAACGTCCTCCAGCGTCACCGCGTCGACGAGGCCGTTGCGCTTGTCGATGTAATCCATGCCGAGATCGTCCAGCTGGATCGCCAGCAACTGGCGGGCGATCTTCGACGACGAGTCAAAGCGCAGCGCATAGGAGCCGATCAGGAAGCTCTTGGCCTTGGCAAGTTCCTCGGCCGTAGGACCGTCCTTGGCCAGGCGCGCCATCTCGCTCCGGATCAGCGCCGCCGTCTCGTCGGCGCGGTCCGCGCGTGTCGCCGTGCTGCCGGCGAGGCCGGCCGAATGGCGGAAGGGAAGCAGCGTCGTGCCGACCGAGTAGGCCAGGCCCCGGCGCTCGCGCACCTCGCCATAGAGACGCGACGAGAAGGTGCCACCGCCCAGAATGTGATTGGCGACGAAGGCGGCCATGAAGTCGGGATCGTTGCGGCGCGGGCCAGGACCGCCGAAGGTGATGACCGTCTGCGGATTGGGCATGTCGATGTCGACCTTGCCGCTATGCGGCACGATATCGGGGATCTCGGCCAGCTTTCCCGTGGCGGGCAGCGGACCGAAGACCTGGTCGAGCATGACGCCGACCGCTTTCGGATCGATGGCGCCGACAACGGCGACCTTCAGGTGGTCGCGCGCGAACACCCGCTCGCGATAGGTCTCGAGGTCCTTCGCCGTGATGGCGGCGATGCTTTCGACCGTGCCCTCCGGCGGCTGGCCATAGGGGTGGCCCGGATAAGCTGTCTCGCGGATGGCGGCCGAAGCGACCGAGTTCGGGTCCTTCTTCGCCTCGTTGATGCTGATGGTGATCTGCGAACGGATGCGCTCGATCGGCTCGCTGTCGAAACGCGGCTTCTGCACCGCGTCGGCCAGCATCGAAAAGGCCTCGTCCTTGTTCTCGGCTAGCGTCTTCAACGTGCCGAAGAAGTCGTCGCGGCCCGCGTCGAACGACATGCCGATCGAAAGCTCGTCGAGCTTCGCCTGGAAGGTCTTGCTGTCCATGCCGCCGGCGCCCTCGTCGAGCATGCCCGAGAGCATGTTGGCGAGGCCGGGCCTGTCGGCCGGGTCCTGGGCGATGCCGCCGGCAAAGGCGAAGTTCACCGCCACGATCGGCACGGCATAGTCTTCGACCAGCCAGGCCTCGATGCCGCCGGGGCTGACGACGCGCTGGACTTCCATCGCGTAGCCGGCCGGCGCGAACGCAACGAGACCGACGATGGCGAGGCCGAAACACGCCAGAAGATTCTTCTTCATGCTAATTCCTCAGTCGGTCAGCTGCGGCTTTCAGCCGGCGCAGGCAAAAGGGAACCCGTTACGGAACGGCGCTTGTCGAGATATTTGGCGGCGACCTGCGAGACATCGGAGAGCGTCACCGCATCGATCCGGCGCGCCCAATCCTGCACGTCGGAAAGCGACTGGCCGGAAATCATGGCCGTGCCGAAGATGCGGGCGAGCGAAGCCTGGCTGTCCTGGCTGTAAATGGTCGATGCGCGGGTGCGCTTCTTGGCCAGCGCCAGTTCCTCGGCGGTGATGCCGTGCTCGCGGACGTCGTTCAGGACCGCTTCCACGGCGCCGCTCAGCTTGTCCAGCGTGACGTCGCCGCGCGGCGTCGCGTAGAAGCCGAGCCGGCCATAGTCGAGGCCGTCGCCCGAATAATAAGAGCCTGCGCCGCCGGCGATGCCCTGCTCGACGACGAGGGCGCGATAGAGGCGGCTGGTCGGCCCGCTGCCGATGACGTCGGCGAGGATGTCCAGCGCCTCGGCCTCGCCCGGCTTGCCGGAATTATAGGAGGGCGCGAGATAGATCTGGTTCCAGGACGGCTGGCTCACACGCTGGTCGCGCAGCACGAGCGAGCGCTCGGCCAGCGGCTCCGGTTCCTTCGGCCGGTGACGCTCGCCCGGCTCGGACCGGCGCGGCAGCTTGCCATAGGTATCCTCGGCGAGCTTCCTGACCTCGTCCGCCGTGACGTCGCCGGCGACAACCAGGAGGGCGTTGTTCGGCGTGTAGTAGCGCTGGTACTGGGAGATCGCGTCTTCGCGCGTCAGCCCGGCCATCTCATGCGCCCAGCCGATGACGGGAATGCCATAGCGGTGGTTCTGGTAGAGTGCGGCGTCCATCGCCTCGCTGAGCTGCGCGCCCGGATCATTGTCCGTGCGCATGCGGCGCTCCTCGAGGATGACGTCGCGCTCCGGCAGCACGACCGCGTCGGTCAGCTGCAGCCCTTCCATGCGATCGGCCTCGAAGCCCATCACCATGCCGAGCTGTTCCTTCGCGACCGTCTGGTAGTAGGCGGTGGCGTCGGCCGTCGTGAAGGCATTCTCGACGCCGCCCACATCGGAGACCCTGGCGGAGCACTCGCCGGCCGGATGATTCTTGGTGCCCTTGAACATGAGGTGTTCGAGGAAATGGGCGATGCCGGACTTGCCGGCCGGATCATCCGCCGCGCCGATCTTGTACCACACCATGTGGGTCACGATCGGGGAGCGATGATCGGGGATCACCACGACATTCATGCCGTTCGCAAGCTGGAACGTGCTGGCGTCGGGGGCGATGCGCGGAAGCTGGCTGGCTTCGGCGCTGAGCTCTGCCCGGACCGGCGTTGCGGGCTTTTCTTCCGCAAAGGCCGGGGCGGCTGCCATGCTGATCGCGACAGCGATGAACAGGGCGGCTGGACGGCGCTTGCGCGCTGCCAGCCTCGACTGGAGAATAGAGGCCATTGACCCTCGATTTGCTCGGCGTGTTGCTCGGCGTGCCACTCGAGGCTTCGGCTTAGAAAGCCGCTGTGGCCAGATTGAGACAATATTGTCGCAATCAACCATTAAATTTCAGAAAGACAAGCTGACTATCACCGGCCTGACGGGTCTCGATCCGCTCGAGCCCCGGAATTTCGCCGATTTCGGCCTTGGCTTCCTCTTCCAGCACGACGATCGCGCCGGGCGCCAGCCAGCCGCCCTCGACGGCCGAGGCGAGTGCCGCCTCGCCGAGCCCCTTGCCATAGGGCGGGTCGGCGAAGACGAGCTGGAACGGCTCGACCGTTCCGGCGGGTCCGAGCTTGGTCGCGTCGCGGCGCAGCAGCTTGGTCCGCCCTGTCAGCCCGAGCGCCTCGATATTGTCGCGGATCAGGCCGCGCCCCTCGACGCCTTCCTCGACGAAGATGGCGTAGCGCGCGCCGCGCGAGATCGCTTCGAGGCCCAGCGCGCCGGTGCCGGCGAAGAGATCGAGCACGCGCGCATCGGCGACGATGTCGTCATAGGCATGGGCGAGCACGTTGAAGAGACTTTCGCGCAGCCTATCGGCCGTCGGCCGTATCGTCTGCGTACGCGGCGCCGCCAGATTGCGGCCCCGAAACTCACCGGCGACGATCCGCACGACCCGTTCCACCCGTCCTGCTGCCTGAACCACCCGGACGCCCGCCGCCCGAAGGCCGGCCGCCCGGTCTGCCGCCGCCACGCGGCTTGTCGCCATCGGGGTTGCGGCCCGTCACCGGGCGCTTGTCGAAGGAGCGACCCGGCTTCGAGCCACCGCGCCCGCCCTTCGGCTTGTCGCCGTCAGGATTGCGTCCGGTGACCGGCCGCGCGTTGCGGAGGCTGCCCTCGAAACGCCTGCCATCCTGGAACTCGCGCTTCTCGCCAGCCTCGGCAAACTCACCACGGCCCCGGCCCCGGGCGGCGCCGCGATGGGAGGTGCGGCCCGGCGCTGCCGATTCGGCCGAACGTTCGCCACGGCCACGACCACCTTCGCCACGCGGCGTGCGACCTTCAGCCGGGCGTTCGTCACGACCGCGATTGGCCTCGCGACGCGCCTCCGAAATCGGGCGGCCACCCCGGCGGTTGCCTTCGCCACGTCCTTCGGCCGGGCGCTCATCGCGACCACGGCGCGCCTCGGAGATCGGACGGCCGCTGCGACGGCCGCCGGTCTCGGCTTCCTCGGCCTCGTCGCGGCGGCGCGTCGGCCGCTCGCCGGTCGGCTTCACCTGCGCCAGCGGCTTGATCGGGCCGCGATGGATGGTGCGGCCGCCGGACTTGCGGTTGCTGCGGCGGGCGGCTTCCTCTTCCTCGCGGAGCGGCGCGTCGAAATCGGCGCCGGATTCCTTCGCCAGCTTCTCGCCGAGCTGGTCGCGCAGAACGCGGCCCTTGATCTCGACGGCTTCGCCCTCGGCGAGGTCGCCGAGCTGGAACGGACCATAGGAGACGCGGATCAGGCGGTTCACGTCGAGGCCGATGCTCGACAGAACCTTCTTCACCTCGCGGTTCTTGCCCTCGCGCAGCCCGATCGTCGCCCAGACGTTGGAGCCCTGGATGCGGTCGAGCGTGCCCTCGATGGCGCCATACATGACGCCGTCGATCTCGACGCCGTCCTTCAGCTTGTCGAGGTCGGGCTGCAGGATGTCGCCCCAGGCGCGGACGCGGTAGCGCCGCATCCAGCCGGTCGATGGCAGTTCCAGCACGCGGGCGAGGCCGCCGTCATTGGTGAGGAGCAGCAGGCCCTCGGTGTTGATGTCGAGCCGGCCGACCGCGATCACGCGCGGCAGATGCGCCGGCAGCGAATCGAACACGGTCGGGCGACCTTCGGGATCATGCGCCGTCGTCACCAGGCCGCGCGGCTTGTGGTAGAGCCAGAGCCGCGTGCGCTCGCGGGTCGGCAGCGGCTGGTCGTCGACCGTGACGCGGTCGTTCGGACCGACATTGACGGCGGGACTGGTCAGGACGCGGCCATTGATGGCGACGCGTCCTTCCTGGATCAATCGTTCAGCATCCCGGCGCGAGCAGAGGCCGGCGCGCGCCAATACCTTGGCGATGCGATCGTGCTCTGCGTCGTCTTGCGCGGCGCTGTCCTTCGTGCGTTTCTGCGGCGGCTTCATCTATCCATCCTTGACACGGTTCCTTAGAGCATTTTGCGGCC
>JAFKJZ010000103.1 GCA_017305815.1 Hyphomicrobiales bacterium | reverse complement strand
GCGTCGACGATGTGGTGCGGCAGCCGGCGCGGCAGGATCGCGACGATGTCGAAGCGGAGTGCCAGCCCTGCCGTCTCGGGATGGCGGCCGATAAAGCTCTGCGCCGCCCGGATGAGGCGGTCGCGCGCCGCCGGCGTGATCGCCAGAATGGCGGTGTCCAGTTCGCGCCGTGCCTTGACCTCGACGAAGACGAGCAGGTCGCCACGCCGCATGACGAGGTCGATCTCGCCCAGCGGGCTGCGGAAGCGTCGCGCGACGGTGCGGTAGCCCTTGAGGTTGAGATAGAGGGCGGCGACCGTTTCGGCGAAACGGCCGCGTCGTTCCGAGGCGCGGCGGTCAGGCCGCGCCATCGTCGTCGGCGTCCGGGTCGGCGCCGTCTTCGTCATCCTCGGCCTCTGCGGCCTCCGCCTTCAGCTCCAGCGCGCGCTGGTAGAGGTCGCGCTTCGGCAGGCCGGTGGCGGTGGCGGCAAGCGACGCCGCCTCCTTCAGCGGGTGGCTTTCCAGCAGCCGCGCCAGCAGCGTGTCGACCTCGTCGGCATCGGGCTCGGCATCGATCGGCGGGCCGATCAGGATGACGATCTCGCCCTTCGGCGACGGCTCGCTGCCGAAGGCCTCGGCGAGGGAAGCAAGCGTGCCGCGCCGGACGGTTTCAAAGGTCTTGGTCAGTTCGCGCGCTACCACGGCCGGGCGGTCGCCGCCGAGCGTCTCGGCCATGTCGGCGAGCGAATCCGCGGTTCGATGCGGCGACTCGTAGAAAATCAGCGTGCCGGGCACGTCGGCAAGCGCCGCGAGCCGCTTCTTGCGGCCGACGGTGCGGTTGGGCAGGAAGCCGGCGAACAGGAAGGTGTCGGTCGGAAGCGCCGCCGCGACCAGCGCCGTCAGCAGCGCCGAGGCGCCGGGGATCGGCACGACGCGATGGCCGGCCGCGAGCACGTCGCCGACCAGCCGGAAGCCGGGATCGGAGACCAGCGGCGTGCCGGCGTCGCTGACCAGCGCCACCACCTTGCCGCTTGCGAGTGCCGCCAGCAGCTTCGGGCGCTGCCGGTCGGCATTGTGCTCGTGATAGGCGAATAGCTCGGTGTCGATGCCGTAGTGGCGGGTCAGCACGCGGGTGACGCGGGTGTCCTCGCAGGCGATGACGTCGGCGGCGGCGAGGGTCGCGAGCGCGCGCAGCGTGATGTCCCGCAGATTGCCGATCGGCGTCGAGACGATGTAGAGGCCCGGCTCGATCCGTGGCGCGCGCAGGCGCTGGCCGTCGATCAGATAGAAGGCGCGGCTTTCGCCGTGCCCTGCTTCCGGCGTTTCCGCCTGTCCGGGACCGCTCATGACGCGCCCGCGCCGACGTTGTGGAGAAGTGACACCAGACCTGAATTCACCGAGACCGCCGCTCTTTGCCGCTGAACAACCATGGGCTTTCCAGTACAGTTACATCTTGCGATTGAACAGGAGAAGGCGTGTGGGTTGGTTCCGTTCCGAACGGCTGGACGGTGGCAGGGCAGGGTTGTTCGCATCCTGTTTCGCCGCGCTCGGCCTGTTGGCCGCCTGTGCCTCGACCGTCGGAGGACCCGGCACCGGAGCCGGCGTGACGCCGTCTGCGACGGGGGGCCAGCCGGTCGTCGGCGACACGCTCGGCAACGGCACGGTTCGCGTCGCGCTGCTTTTGCCCTCCTCGGCCACCGGCAATGCCGGCGTCATCGCCGCCAACCTGAAGAATGCCGCCGACCTGGCGCTGCGCGAATTCCAGGGCGGCGCCAATCTGCAGATCCTCATCAAGGATGATCGCGGCACGCCGGAGGGCGCCCGTCAGGCGGCGACCGAGGCGATCTCGCAGGGAGCGGAGCTCATCATGGGTCCGCTCTTCTCGCCCTCCGTCGCAGCGGCCGCCTCCGTGGCAAGGCCCGCCGGTATCCCGATCGTCGCCTTCTCGACCGACACCAGCGTCGCGGCGCGCAACGTCTATCTCTTGAGCTTCCTGCCGCAGTCGGACGCCGACCGCATCATCGGCTATGCCGCCTCGCAGGGGAAACGCTCGATCGCGGCCATCCTGCCGGAAAACGGCTATGGCACGGTGATGGAGGCGGCGCTGCAGCGCGCTGCCACTGCCAATGGAGCCCGGGTCGTCGCCATCGAGCGCTACGGCCTCGATCGCGTCGCCATGCAGCAGAAGGCCGAGGCGCTCGCCACCGTGATCCAGAGCGGCCAGGTCGACGCCGTGTTCATGCCCGACGCCGGCGACGCCGCGCCGTTCCTGGCGCAGATCCTGAGCGCGCGCGGCATAAGGCCAGGCCAGGTCAAGTTCCTCGGCTCCGGCCAGTGGGACGATCCGCGCATCGCCGCCGAGCCGACGCTGCGCGGCGGCTGGTATCCGGCGCCCGACCGCGCCGGCTATGCCGCCTTCGCCGTTCGCTACCAGAGTGTCTTCGGCGCGCCGCCGCTGCGCACCGCCTCGCTCGGCTATGACGCGACCAGCCTCGCCGCCGGACTCGCCGCCCGCTATGGCGACAAGCGCTTCACCGCCGACATGCTGGCCAATCCGAACGGCTTCATCGGCGTCGACGGCGCCTTCCGCTTCCTGCCGGACGGCACCAACCAGCGTCAGCTGGCGATCTACGAGCTCGGCGGCGGCACCCCGGTCATGATCGCCCCGGCGCCGCAGACCTTTGCCCGCACGGGGGCGTAGCCGGCTCGCCGAGGCGGCAAGCGAGACCCTTACCCACCTCTCTCCCGCAAGCGAGCGAGCGCTTTTGGGCCGGCGGTCTCTATGGACGCTGCGGCAGGCGGGGGATCTTCACTTCTCCCATGGGGAGAGGCCGACGGGTGAGGAGTTCAGCCCTCGCCGGTGAGATCTCAACCCCTCACCCGGATCTTCGGTCAGACCTCCCCGTGTGGGAGAGGTGAGAGAGGGAGAGCATTTGGCACCGGCCGCCGGACGGGCGCAGGCCGGCCCCCTCTACCGCTTGCGGGAGAGGGCTGGGGCGAGGGCCTTTTCTTCAGAAGCTGGAAGGAACGATCTCAGGCCGCGAGGTCGGCGACCACCGCGTCCAGGACGAAGGAGCCGGAGCGGGTGGCGCGGACGCGGTTCTCGTCGAGCTGCTCGACCATGCCGTGCTCGATCAGATCCGCCATGCGGCGTGGATCGAGCGGCCGGCCGGCGATCGCCTTGTAGCGGCGCAGATCGATGCCTTCGGTCAGCCTCAGGCCCATCAGCAGCATCTCGTCGCCGGCTTCTTCCGGCGTCAGGATCTCATCCGTCTCGATGCCGTCGCCCCAGGATTCGACGCGGCCGAGCCAGGTTTCCGGCAGCAGCGTCGTCGCGGTGGCGTGGCGCTGGCCGTCGATGACGCCGGCATATTCGCCATAGCGCCAGTAGACGAGGTTGTGCCGGCACTCGCCGCCGGGAACGGCGTGGTTGGAGATCTCGTAGGCCGGGCGGCCATGCTTGTCGCAGATTTCCTGCGTGATCTCGAACAGGGTCGCGGCGGTATCCTCGTCCGGGATCGCCAGCTTGCCGGCCGCGTAGAGCTTCTCGAACATCGTCCCCGGCTCGATGGTGAGCTGGTAGAGCGACAGGTGGTCGGAGGCGCGGTCGAGCGCCTGCAGCAGCTCGGCCCGCCACATGTCCGGCGTCTGGCCGGGGCGGGCATAGATCAGGTCGAAGGAGAGGCGCGGGAAGGTGGCGCGGGCGATGTCGATGGCGCGCATTGCCTCCTCGACATTGTGGACCCGGCCGAGCGCCTTCAGGTCGACGTCGTTCAGCGCCTGCACGCCGAGCGACACGCGGTTGACGCCGGCGGCGCGATAGCCGCGGAAGCGTTCCGCCTCGACGCTGGAGGGGTTCGCCTCCATCGACACCTCGGCGTCGGGCGCGACGTTCCACGCAGCGCCGATGGCGTCGAGAATGGTGCCGACGGTCTTCGGGTCCATCAGCGACGGCGTGCCGCCGCCGAGGAAGATCGAATTGACCGTCTTGCCGGGCGACTTGGCCGCCATCGTCTGGATCTCGGTGACGAAGGCTTTCGCAAAGCGCTCCTGATCGACACCCTGGTGGCGGACATGCGAGTTGAAGTCGCAATAGGGGCACTTGGCCGCGCAGAACGGCCAGTGCACATAGACGCCAAATCCGGGGTCGATCGGTGCCGCCATGGGTTCAGGCCCCGAGCTCGGCTTCAGCGAACAGCGCGAAGGCGCGCGCCCGGTGCGACAGCGCATCGGTGCGGCCAGCTGACCAGCCGTGCTTCTCTTCCGCTTCCATTTCGCCGAATGTACGCGCATGGCCTTCCGGCAGGAAGGCCGGATCGTAGCCGAAGCCGAGCTCGCCGCGCGGCGGCCAGACCATCGTGCCCTCGACCTCACCGCGATAATAGCGCGTCGTGCCGTCCGGGAAGGCGAGGCAGAGCACGGCGACGAAGCGGCCGGTGCGGCTCTCCGGCGTGGTGGCGCCGGCAAGCTGCAGCTTCTCCTCGACATTGCGCATGGCGCGGGCGAAGTCGCCGTCGGGCGCGGCCCAATCGGCCGAGTAGACGCCCGGGTCGCCGCCGATCGCGTCGACGCAGAGACCGGAATCGTCGGAAAGCGCCGGCAGGCCCGACGCCGTCGCCGCGGCATGCGCCTTGATCGCCGCGTTTTCCTCGAAGGTGGTGCCGGTCTCGTCGGGAACGGGCAGGCCGAGTTCGCCGACCGAGACGACCTTGAGGCCGAATGGCTCCATCAGGCCGGCGAACTCGCGCAGCTTGCCGCGATTGTGCGAGGCGAGCACGAGCGTGTCGCCGGCCGACAGGCGATGGTCGGACATGCTCATCCGCCGATCACCAGCTTCTGCAGCTCGACCAGGTCGGCGATGCCGCCCTTGGCGAGCGTCAGCATCGCGGTCAGCTCGGCTTCGTTGAACGGCTTGCCTTCGGCGGTTCCCTGGATCTCGACGATGCCGCCGGCGCCGGTCATGACGAAGTTGGCGTCGGTCTCGGCCTCCGAATCCTCGGCATAGTCGAGGTCGAGCACCGGCGTGCCGCGATACATGCCGACCGAGACGGCGGCAACGTGGTCGCGGATGACCTTCGGGCCGACCATCTCGCGCGACTTCATCCACTGCACGCAGTCATAGAGCGCCACCCAGGCGCCGGTGACCGAGGCCGTGCGGGTGCCGCCATCGGCCTGCAGCACGTCGCAGTCGATGGTGATCTGCTTCTCGCCGAGATGAACGAGATCGACGACGGCGCGCAGCGAGCGGCCGATCAGGCGCTGGATTTCCTGCGTCCGGCCGGACTGCTTGCCGGTCGCCGCCTCGCGGCGCATGCGATCGCCGGTCGAGCGCGGCAGCATGCCGTATTCGGCCGTGACCCAGCCCTTGCCGGTGCCGCGCAGCCAGGATGGCGGCTTGTCCTCGAGGCTGGCGGTGCAGAGCACGTGCGTGTCGCCGAACTTGACCAGGCAGGAGCCCTCGGCGTGCTTGGCCACGCCGCGTTCAAGCGTTACCGCACGCAGGGCGTCCGCGGCGCGTTTCGAAGGTCGCATGGGATATTCCTGGCTGTTTCGTTGGTCCGCTTGTACAGGTCGCCAGCTCAAAACGTAAAGCCCTGCTTGAACCGGGGGCGGAAATCGACACTTAATCAAAGAGTTCGAACCATTCGAGGAGAGGATCCAGCGTCTTGCCCGTCGACCGCACGACTTCCGAGACGGCGACGTCGGCGCTTTCGGCGCTCGACCAGCGTTCGCGCGAGATCTTCCGCCGCATCGTCGACAGCTATCTGGAGACGGGTGAACCGCTCGGCTCGCGCAACCTCGCCCGCATCCTGCCGATGGCGCTGTCGCCGGCCTCCGTCCGCAACGTCATGTCGGATCTCGAAGGGCTCGGCCTGATCTATGCGCCGCATACCTCGGCCGGGCGACTGCCGACCGAAAGCGGGCTGCGCCTGTTCGTCGACGCCATGCTGGAAGTGGGCGACCTGACCTCGGAGGAACGGCGCGACATCGAGAGCCGGGTGGCCGGCGGTGGCGGCGGCCGGACCGTCGACGGCGTGCTGAGCGAGGCCGGGCGGATGCTGTCGGGCCTGTCGCGTGGCGCCGGCGTCGTGCTCGCCTCGAAGAGCGACCAGCGGCTGAAGCACATCGAATTCGTCCGGCTCGAGCCGGGCAAGGCGCTGGTCGTGCTGGTCGGCGAGGACGGCTCGGTCGAGAACCGGCTGATCGACCTCGATCCCGGCACGACGCCGTCGAGCCTGGTCGAGGCGGCGAACTATTTGAACACGCATCTGCGCGGCCGCAGCCTGGCGGAGGCCCGCGCCGAGCTGAACCAGCGGCAGGTCCGCGTGCGCGCCGAGCTCGACCAGCTGACGGCGCGTCTGATCGATGCCGGCCTCGCCAGCTGGGTCGAGGCGACCGGCGGCCGGCCGGACACGCTGATCGTGCGCGGCCAGGCCAATCTGCTCGAGGACGTGCGCGCCGCCGAGGATCTCGAACGGATCCGCCTGCTGTTCGACGACATCGAGACGCAGCGCGAGCTGGTGCGCCTGCTCGGCAGCGCCGAGGCGGGTGACGGCGTCCGCATCTTCATCGGCTCGGAGAACAAGCTGTTCTCGCTGTCCGGCTCGTCGCTGGTGGTGTCGCCCTATCGCGATTCCGAAAGCCGGGTGGTCGGCGTGCTCGGCGTCATCGGGCCGACGCGGCTCAACTATGCGCGCATCGTGCCGATGGTGGACTATACCGCCAAGCTGGTCGGCCGGCTGATCGGCTGAGCGCGACCGTCTGGCGTCTGTACAGCATCGCGGCAAGCCGATATGAGAACGCTTCAAAGATAACGGAGACGAGAACATGGCGACGGGTACCGACAAACTGGTCACGGTTTTCGGCGGCTCTGGCTTCATCGGTCGTCATGTGGTGCGCGCGCTGGCCAAGCGCGGCTGGCGCATCCGTGTCGCCGTGCGCCGGCCCGATCTTGCCGGTCATCTGCAGCCGCTCGGCGCTGTCGGCCAGATCATGCCGGTGCAGGCGAACCTCCGCTACCGCTGGTCGGTCGACCGCGCGGTCGAGGGCGCCGACGCCGTCGTCAACCTCGTCGGCATCCTGAACGAGAGCAGTCGGCAGAACTTCTCGGTGCTGCACAATTTCGGCGCCCGCGCCGTCGCCGAGGCGACCCGCGCCGCCGGCATCCAGACGCTGGTGCACCAGTCGGCGCTCGGCGCCGATCCGAAGTCGGACTCGCTCTATGCCCGCACCAAGGCGCTGGGCGAGGCGGCCGTGCTCGAGACCGTTCCGGACGCCGTCATCCTGCGCCCGTCGATCGTGTTCGGACCGGAAGACCAGTTCTTCAACCGGTTCGGCGATCTCGCCCGCATCTCGCCCTTCCTGCCGCTGATCGGCGGCGGCAAGACCCAGCTGCAGCCGGTGTTCGTCGGCGACGTCGCCGAAGCGATCGCGCGCGGCGTCGAGGGCCAGCTCTCCGGCGGCACGATCTACGAGCTCGGCGGGCCGGAAGTGAAGACCTTCCGCCAGTGCCTCGAGCTGCTCCTGACCGAGATCGAGCGTTCGCCGCTCCTGGTGTCGGTGCCGTGGTCGGTCGCGCATTACGGCGCGGTGCTGACGCAGCTTCTGCCGAACCCGCTCTTGACCACCGACCAGGTCCGGCTGCTGAAGCACGACAATATCGTTTCCACCGCCGCCGAGGCGGAGGGCCGTACGCTTTCGGGCATCGGCATCAATGCGAGCAATCTGCTCGCTGTGCTGCCGTCCTATCTGCAGCGCTTCAAGCCGCACGGCCAGTTCGATCACAAGCGCACGGCCTAGTCCCGCGCTGTCGCCGACATTGAAAAGCCCTCGTCCGGGACCCGGACGAGGGCTTTTTCGTTGTGGCAAGGAGCCGCGATCAGCCGAAGGTCAGCAGGGCGGCGAGGCCGACGGCGCCGACGAGGATGCGCCAGTAGGCGAAGGGGGCGAAGCCGCGCTGGCTGACGAAGTCGAGCAGGCGGCGAACCACGAAGACGCCGGCGACGAAGGCGGCGACGAAGCCGACCACGATGTTCCAGGCGCCGGCCGCGGTGATCTGGTCATGCGTCTTGTAGAGGTCGTAGGCGAAGGCGCCGACCATGGTCGGCATGGCCAGGAAGAACGAGAATTCGGCCGCCGAGCGCTTGTCGCTGCCGAACAGCATGGCGGCGACCACGGACGCGCCGGAGCGCGACACGCCGGGCACCATCGCCAGGCACTGGGCGAAGCCGATGCCGAGATACATGCCGAGCGAGAAGTCCATCGCGTCGTGATAGCGCGGCTTCAGGTCGACCCGGTCGACGATCAGCAGCACGAAGCCGCCGAGGATCAGCATGACGCAGATCAGCATCGGGCTCTCGAACAGCACCTGCTTGATGAAGCCGTGCGCCGCCGCGCCGATGACGGCGGCCGGCAGGAAGGCGAGCAGGATGCCGAGCACGAAGCGGCGCGTACGCGGATCGGAGGGCAGGTCGCGCAGGATCTTCAGCAGCCGCCCGAAATAGACGGTCAGGATGGCGAGGATGGCGCCGAGCTGGATCAGCACCTCGAAGGCGCGTCCCGGGCTGTCGAAGCCGAGGAAATGGCCAGCCAGCAGCAGATGCGCGGTCGAGGAGACGGGAATGAATTCAGTGAGGCCTTCGATCAGGCCGAGTACAAGCGCATCCAGCAAACCTGGGATATCCATCATCGCTCCTGCGATTGCTGTTGAAGGTCGAAACCGCGATTCGGCTTGATACTCGCCACAATCGCGGCCTATATGCGGGCGCTGGAGCCGTTCTCGCAACTGGCAAGACCGCCGCAGAATCGCTTCGCATTTTCAGCTCTCGATCTGCGTAACGATGTCCTTCCTCCATCATCATCCTTTTTCCGCCGCTTCGCGCTATGCCCGCCTGGTCCTGTCGGAATATGACGAGGCCGTCGAGTTCGTCGAAGAGAAACCCTGGGTTCGCAATGCGGCGCTTCTGGCGCTGAATCCGGCTGGAATCCTGCCGATTTTCATTGATGACAACGAGACGGTCGTCGCCGGCGGCTCCGTGATCACGGAATATCTTGTCGAAACCAAGGGCGCCCGCATGGGCGAGGTCCGGCTGATGCCGGAGCATGCCGCCGACCGCGCCGAAGTGCGGCGCCTGGTCGAATGGTTTGCCGGCAAGCTGCATGGCGAAGTGACGAACTATCTCGTCACCGAGAAGATCTACAAGCGGCAGATGAAGCAGGGCGAGGGCCATACCTCGCCCGATCCGGCCGCGATCCGCGCGGCGCGCGCCAATGTCCGCTATCATATCCAGTACATCGGCTATCTGGCGGCGCGGCGGAACTGGCTGGCGGGACGCGAACTGACGCTCGCCGATTTCGCGGCCGCTGCCGAGATCTCCGTCATCGACTATCTCGGTGAGGTGCCATGGGACGCGGACGAGGCGGCGAAGGCGTGGTACGCGCGGGTGAAGTCGCGACCGTCGTTCCGGTCGCTGCTGAACGACGTGGTCCGGGGCGTGCCGCCGGCGCCGCACTACGTCGACCTGGACTTCTGATTTCCGATCTGTTGACGCCGAAGCAACTCGCGGCGGAAAAGTCGCGGCTTGTCGCCGATGCGCTCGCCGAGGGCTTCAGCGTCGTCCGCATCACTGGACCGGACGCCATTCCGCTTGCGCCCGGGCGTCTGCAGGCCTTCCTGAGGGACGGCCATCACGGCAGCATGGCCTGGATGGAAGAGACGGCGGAGCGCCGTGCCGATCCGAAGGTGCTCTGGCCCGATGTCCGCACCGTCATCATGCTCGGCCTGAACTACGGGCCGGAGGAGGATCCGCGCGGGCTGCTCTCGGCGCGCGATCGCGGCAACATCTCCGTCTATGCGCGCAACCGCGACTATCACGATATCATCAAGGGCAAGCTGAAGCAGGTCGCCGGCCGGCTCGCCGCGCGCACCGGCCATGAGGTCAAGGTGTTCGTCGATACGGCGCCGGTGATGGAAAAGCCGCTCGGCGAGGCCGCCGGCCTCGGCTGGCAGGGCAAGCACACCAATCTCGTCTCGCGCGAGTTCGGCTCCTGGCTGTTCCTCGGCTCGATCTTCACCGCGCTGGAGCTGCCCGTCGATGCGCCCGAGCGCGATCATTGCGGCAAGTGCCGCGCCTGCCTCGACGCCTGCCCGACCAACGCGTTTCCGACGCCCTACCGCATCGATGCGCGGCGCTGCATCTCCTACCTGACGATCGAGAATGCCGGGCCGATCCCGCGCGAGTTCCGCGTCGCGATGGGCAACCGCATCTATGGCTGCGACGATTGCCTCGCCGCCTGCCCCTGGAACAAGTTCGCCAAGGCGTCGGCGGAGATGAAGCTGAAGGCGCGGCCCGAATATGAGGGGCCGAAGCTTGCCGAACTGGCGGCGCTCGACGATGCCGCCTTCCGGGCGTTCTTCTCCGGCTCGCCGGTGAAGCGGATCGGGCGCGACCGCTTCGTGCGCAACGTGCTGGTGGCGATCGGCAATTCCGGCGATGCCGGCCTACTGGAGGCGGTGCGGAGACTGCTCGAGGATCCGGCGCCGGTGGTCCGGGGCGCCGCCGTCTGGGCCTTGTCACGGCTCGCGCCGGACGAACTCGTCGCGCTGGGGCTTGCCGCGATGGAGAGTGAGCCGGACGCGACGGTCCTGGAGGAATGGCGGGCTGCTCAGTCGGCGAGCTGAAGATGGCGGGACGGGGCCCGCCGTCGCAAGCAAGGCAAGACCCTCACCCAACCCTCTCCCGCGAGCGGGCGAGGGCTTTTGGGCCGGCGACCTTCAGACGCGCCGAGCTCGGGCGAGGGCGGATCGATCGGGCGCAGGCTGGCCAAAGAGGCTGGCCGGATCGATCGGGCTCAGCCAGACCCCCTCT
>JAFKJZ010000102.1 GCA_017305815.1 Hyphomicrobiales bacterium | reverse complement strand
GATTGGTGCCGTAGGAACGGAAGGCGGCGAGGGCGTCGCGGCCCTTGTCGGCGATGATCGGGCCGACTTCGGCGGCGGCCGAGAACAGCGCCGCCGTCTTGGCCTTGATCACGGCCAGGTATTCGTCCTCGGTGGTCGCCATGTTCTTGGCGGCCGAAAGCTGCATTACCTCGCCCTCGGCGATCACAGTGGCGGCGGCGGAAAGCACGTCGAGCGCGTCGAGCGAGCCGACCTCGACCATCATGCGGAAGGCTTGGCCGAGCAGGAAATCGCCGACCAGCACGCTCGCCTGGTTGCCCCAGACCATGCGCGCCGTCTGCTTGCCGCGCCGCATCTCGCTCTCGTCGACGACGTCGTCATGCAGGAGGGTTGCGGTGTGCATGAACTCGACACTGGCCGCGAGCTTCACATGCGCATCGCCGCGATAGCCGGACATTCGCGCCGCCGCAAGCGTCAGCATCGGACGCAGCCGCTTGCCGCCAGACGAGATGAGATGCTGGGCGACCTCGGGGATCATCTCCACATCAGACCCGGCCTTGGACAGGATGATCTGATTCACCAGATCCATATCGGCCGACACAAGCGCGACGAGAGGTTCGATCCGGGCTGCGCCCTTCTTCTTGCTCTCGTCGAGCGGAACTACCAATCCCACGGGCAACGCTCCCGGTTCGCCTCTGTTTCGCCGGGGACAATAGGGGGGGAGAAGGATCGGAACAAGTGACACGATGGCCCACGGAGGCACGGAAGGGACGGATCGACGATTTTGATGCTGCGGCGCGGCAGCGTTGACGCCGCGATGCACGCATCATTGCCGCCGCGCCCGCCCGGCCTTAGGGTCGAAGCTGTGGAACATTGCCGGATGCGGCCTTCGAGGGGATATGGAAGAGCTTATTCGTACCAATGACATCGTGCTGATTTCTTTTGTCGAGGCGCTCCTGAAGGATGCGGGCATCGAGCATCTCGTCGTCGACCAGAACATGAGCGTCATGGAAGGTTCGCTCGGCGTGCTGCCGAGGCGGATTCTTGTGACGAGCGACGAGGTCGAGGATGCGCGCGCACTCCTGACCGATGCGGGAATTGGCGACGAACTGCGGCCGGAGACGAGATAGGCGATGCTGGCGTCCGCGATCGAGACCACGGTTCTCGGCGCGGGAGCCGGCGTCGCCGGTCTTGCACTGGCGGCCCGGGCTGGCCGGCTGCGGCTGGTGCTGGTCGAGCGCGAGCCGGATCTCGTCGCCTGCGCGAGCGAGGCGCTTGCCCGGCCCGCCAATGCCGGCTTCGCCGCCCGGGTCGAGGTGGTGCGCGCGGATCTCCTTGCCGGTGCGGCGCGCAAGGCGGCGGGTCTCGAAGCGGCCAGCTTCGATCATGCCCTGATGAACCCGCCCTTCCACGATGCCGGCCGCGTCCGTGCCTCGCCGGATGATTTCCGCGCCCGCGCGCATGTGCTGGGCGTGGGCGGGCTGGATGACTGGTTCCGTGCCGCCGCCGCATTGGTCCGGCCGCAGGGCACGCTGTCGACGATCCTGCCGGCCGACAGGCTGCCGGCGATTCTCGCCGCCTGCGACGGCCGCTTCGGCGGCCTGGCCGTGCTGCCGCTGCACCCGCGCGCCGACGATCCCGCGACGCGCGTGCTGGTGCGCGGCGTCAAGGGCAGCCGCGCCGCGATGCGCCTGCTGCCCGGTCTCGTGCTGCATGGTGGCTCCGGCTCCTCGTTCCAGCCAGGCCTTGTCGCGATCCTGCGCGACGGCGCGTCGCTTGCCGATATCCATCCCGTCTGGTCCGACCCGCAATGGGGCGAGGCCGCAACCGATCCCTCCTGAAGGTCTGATCGCCGTGTTCCAGGATCTCATGTCAGCCATTCGCAAGCGGCTTCCGGCCCGTTTCCGCAAGGAGGAGGTGGTCGTGCCGGTCGTCCGCCTCGCAGGCGTCATCGGCGCCGTCTCGCAGTTCCGCACCGGGTTGACGCTTTCCGGCGTCGCGCCGCTGCTGGAGCGCGCCTTCGCCATGAAGCAGGCGCCGGTGGTTGGCATCGTGATCAACTCGCCGGGCGGCTCGCCGGTCCAGTCGCACCTCATCTTCAAGCGCATCCGCGCGCTTGCCGAAGAGAACAAGAAGGACGTGATCATCGCGGTCGAGGACGTCGCGGCGTCCGGCGGCTATCTGATCGCCCTCGCCGGCGACGTCATCATCGTCGATCCGAGTTCCGTCGTCGGCTCGATCGGCGTCGTCTCGGCCGGTTTCGGCTTCGAGAAGCTGATCGAGAAGATCGGCGTCGAGCGCCGCGTCTATACCGCCGGCGAGAGCAAGGCGATGCTCGATCCGTTCAAGCCGGAAAAGGAATCCGACGTCCAGCACCTGAAGTCGCTGCAGCGCGACGTGCACGACATGTTCATCGATCTGGTGCGGGCGCGGCGCGGCGAGCGGCTTGCCGATGATCCGACGCTGTTCTCCGGCGCCTTCTGGTCGGGGGCGCGAGGGCTGGAACTAGGCCTTGTCGACCGGATCGGCGACCTGCGCTCCTATCTGCGCGGCCGGTTCGGCGACAAGGTGCGCATGGTGCTGGTCGCGCCGAAGCGCGGCGTGTTGGCGCGATTTGGCGGCGGCGGGGCTGGCGGCCTTGCCTCTGCCGCGATTGCGGACAATATGGTGGAGAGTGCGGTTTCCAAACTGGAAGAACGCGCGCATTGGAGCCGGTTCGGGCTCTAGCTGCAGGCCGGGTCTCCGCGCCATTCCAAGGCGGATGGGCCAGGGACTCGACAGGGAAGGATAGGATGATGCCGCAGGTTGTGATGTTGGCGCTTCTCGGCACCTTGGGCGTGATCACCGCCCGGACCCTCATGCGGACGCGCGAGCGCGTCGCGGTCCGGATGCGGGAGGCAGAGCGCGCCATGGCCGAACGTCCCATGGCGACTCTGGTTCAGGATCCTGTGACCGGCATCTACCGTCCCAGCGACCGTGTCTAGTTCCGGGAGCCACCGCTCCGCCTAGAACAGGCGGCGGGAAACCTGTGCGCCCTTGGCGCACTGCCGTTCGGCTGCGCGCCGGGCGTTGCGCGAAATCCCTTCACAGCTGGAAGGCGCCCGGTAGTTCGGGTCGCTGTCGTTCGGGCAGATGCAGGCGACGGCCTGGATCATGCAGCCGGACGGCATGTTGGCATAGCCGAATTCGCCGCAACTCGCCGAAGGCATACCGCCGTCGCCACCGCGATCCGGCCCGCCCGGAACGGTCGAGGACGTCGTGCCGCCCGACGGGTGGGTCGAGGGGCGCGACTGCGCCACGGCCGGCGCGATGTCGGCGATGAACAGCGAGGCGACGGCAAGGGCTGCGAGCGTGAAGGCGGCGCGCTTGCCGGTCTTTCCGGTGTAGGACTTGGTCGTCATGATGGGCTCCTTCGAGCTGGCCATCGATGGCGACGCGATATCCGGATCGACACCCTGTCGTCCGCGCGCCCATGCGATCCCTTTCGGAGATCCTGCGCCGGGAATGCCCCGGCCGACGGCAGGGGCACCATCGCCCTTTCACCAAAATCGCAATATGACCGGGGTCACAGGCGGTGACCCCGGTCGCGAGCACGGGGCGTCTAGCCCGCTCGCAGCCTGTCACTCCAGCCCGTAGGTCGGCGGCAACGCGCAGTATTGCGGGGCGTTGGAGTAGCCATAGGTGGTGCAATCATAGTCCGGCATGCTGCTGCTGCTTCCGCCGCCCGCGCCGCTCCCCAGGCCGAGCAGCACGCGCTCCAACTGCGTTGGCGTTGGCGTTGGCGTTGGCGTGGGGGTGGGCGTCGGCGTCGGCGTCGGTGAGCCGCTGCCGCCTTTTCCCGGCCAGTTCCAGCCGCCGGGCCAACTGCCCAGTGTGGCTGGATTCGTCCATCCGGAGGATGTGGTTCCCGACTGGATGATGGACAGGGTGCGGGTGACCGGGTTGCTCCCGGAGGTCGAGCCCCTACTCATCGACGGTCCGCCTGCGGTCCCCATGCCGCCGAACGACGTACTGCCCGTGTGATGCTGACCGGCGAATGCTGGCGCCGCCGCGAGCAGAAGCGACGCGGCGAGAGCAAGCGAAATCGATCTTTGATGGTCCATGATATGTGCTCCTTGAGCCCATGCCATCGGCAACGACGTGCAACTCGGGAGACGGCATGGCCGCCCGCGCGTCGATTTTCTGATCGGATGGTTTTTTCGGGGATGTCGCCCCGGCCGAAGGCAAGGGGGGACATCTGCCCTTTTGCGCCCCAGATCAATGCTTCCGGGCGTCACAACGCCGTTACGCTGCGTGAGAACAGGCGAACGGGCCCGGCCGACGGATGCGGCAGCGGGAAAAGCTCTGTCAGTGGAAGCCCTTGCACGGGTTTGTGCGGATGCGCCCGGAGCGGGAAAAAGGCGGGGAAGCGGCCGGGACAGAATGCCCCGGCCGTCCGGTTGTCCTAGCCGCTGACCTTGGCGAAGTCCGCCACGGCGAGTGTGGCGCTGCGGAGCGCGTTGAGCAGGCGGAGGCGGTTGGCGCGGACCTCGGCCTCCTCGGCATTGACCAGCACCTTGTCGAAGAACGCATCGACCGGCGCGCGCAGGCGTCCGAGCGCGGCGATCGCGCCCTCGTAGTCCTCGCGCGCCACGGCCGCTTCTGCCTCGGCGCGGGCCGTCGCGATCGCGACGTGCAGAGCGCGCTCTTCCGAGAGCTTCAGGTGCGCGGCATCGACGGCGCCGTCGAAGCTGTCGCCCTTCTTCTCCTCGGCCTTCAGGATGTTGGCGGCGCGGCGGTAGCCGGCGAGCAGGTTCTTGCCGTCCTCGGTGTCGAGGAACTGGCCGAGCGCCTCGACGCGGCGGGCGATCAGCAGCAGGTCGTCCTGGCCGCCGAGCGCGAACACGGCGTCGACGAGGTCGTGCCGGGCGCCCTGGTCGCGCAACTGAACCTTCAGGCGATCGGCGAAGAAGGCGATCAGGTCCGCGACAATCTCCGGCGTCTTGGCGTCGAGATCGCGGCGCAGCCGGCGGCCATAGCTCTCGAGCGCATTGTCGAGATCCTGCTCGCCATCGACGTCCTGGGTCGTGACGCGGTCCTGCGCCGTCTCATAGGCAGTGAGCGCGTCGGCTTCGGTCTGGTCGTTGTAGCCGTCGATTGCCTTTGCAATTGCCCCGTTGAGCGACAGCCTGGCGTCGATCGAGAGCGCGATGCGGATGACACCGAGCGCGGCGCGGCGCAGCGCATAGGGGTCCTTGCTGCCGGTCGGCTTCTCGTCGATCGCCCAGAAGCCGGTAAGCGTGTCGAGCTTGTCGGCGAGCGCCACCGCGATCGCGACCGGATCCGTCGGCACGCGGTCGCCCGGGCCCTGCGGCTTGTAGTGGTCTTCGATCGCGATCGCGACCGAGGCATCCTCGCCCTGCGCGGCGGCGTAATAGCGCCCCATCAGGCCCTGGACCTCGGGGAACTCGCCGACGACTTCGGTGACCAGGTCGGTCTTGGCGAGCAGCGCGGCGCGGCGGGCCTTCTCGACATCGGCGCCGACCAGCGGCGCGATCGCGGCTGCGAGCTTCTGCAGGCGCAGGATGCGTTCCGCCTGGGTGCCGAGCTTCTCGTGGAAGACGATCTGCTCGAACTTCGGCAGCCGGTCTTCGAGCCGGGTCTTCAGGTCGGTGTCGTAGAAGAACTTGGCGTCCGACAGACGGGCGCGGATGACGCGGCCATTGCCGGCCGTGATCGCCGCGCCGCCGTCCTTCGCCTCGATGTTCGAGACCAGTACGAAGCGGTTGGCGAGCTCGGAGGTGCCGGGCTTGCGGACGACGAAGGCCTTCTGGTTGGCGCGGATGGTGGCGCGGATCACCTCCGGCGGAATGCCGAGGAACTCTTCCTCGAAGGTTCCGACGAGCACGACCGGCCATTCGACCAGACCGGCGACTTCCTCGAGCAGGCCCTCGTCCTCGACCAGCTCCAGCCCGAGCGCGAAGACGCGGTCGCGCGCATCGTGCAGGATGATGTCCTTGCGGCGATCGGCGTCGAGCACGACCGATGCATGCTCGAGCTTCTCGATGTAGTCGTCGAAGCGCTTCACCGGGATCGCGCTCGGCGCGATGAAGCGGTGGCCATGCGTGATCTTGCCCGAGCGGAGGCCGTCGACGTCGAAGTCGATCACTTCCGGCTCTTCGGTTTCCGGGCCGAAAGTGCAGACGATCGACTGCAGCGGGCGCACCCACTGCAGCTTGCCGCTGCCCCAATGCATGGACTTCGGCCAGGGGAACGACCGGATGATGGCGGGGATCGCCGCGGCGATCACGTCCTTGGTGTCCTGGCCAGGCTTATGGATGTGGGCGACGTAGAAATCGCCCTTCTTCGGATCCGAATGGATATGCGCCTGATCGAGCGAGGTTAGTCCCGCACCGCGCAAAAAGCCCTGGATCGCGGCGTCGGGGGCGCCGACCTTCGGCCCCTTGCGATCCTCGTGCGTCGCGGCCGACTGGGCCGGAATGCCGTTGACGGTCAGCGCGAGGCGGCGCGGCGTCGAGAACGCCTTGGCGCCCTCATAATGCAGGCCGGCCTCTATGAGGGCGTCGGTGACGAGCTTCTTCAGGTCTTCCGCCGCCTTGCGCTGCATGCGCGCGGGGATTTCCTCGGAGAAAAGTTCAAGCAGGAGATCGGGCATTTATTCTTTCCCCCCGGCCGGGGTTTCCAGCCAGGCGGCGCCGCAGGCCTTGGCCAGTTCGCGCACGCGCAGGATGTAGCTCTGGCGTTCGGTGACCGAGATCACGCCGCGCGCGTCGAGCAGGTTGAAGGCGTGGCCAGCCTTGAGGCACTGGTCATAGGCGGGAAGCACCATGCCGCCGGCGGCGAGCAGCGCCTGGCATTCCTTCTCGCAGTCCTGGAAGCGGCGGAACAGGATCTCCGTGTCGGCATACTCGAAATTGTGCCGCGAATATTCCTGCTCGGCCTGCTTGAAGACGTCGCCATAGGTGACCTTCTCGTCGCCCTCGCGGCCGTTGAAGTTCAGGTCGTAGACGTTGTCGACGCCCTGCACATACATGGCGAGGCGCTCGAGGCCGTAGGTGAGCTCGGCCGAGACCGGATTGCACTCGATGCCGGCGACCTGCTGGAAATAGGTGAACTGCGACACTTCCATGCCGTCGCACCAGCACTCCCAGCCGAGGCCCCAGGCGCCGAGCGTCGGGTTCTCCCAGTCGTCCTCGACGAAGCGCACGTCATGCAGCGCCATGTCGATGCCGATGGCGCGCAGCGAGTCGAGATAGAGCTCCTGCAGGTTCGGCGGGTTCGGCTTCAGGATGACCTGGAACTGGTAGTAGTGCTGCAGGCGGTTCGGGTTCTCGCCATAGCGGCCGTCCTTCGGCCGGCGCGAGGGCTGCACATAGGCGGCCTTCCACGGCTTCGGACCGAGCGAGCGCAGCATGGTCGAGGGATGCGAGGTACCGGCGCCCACTTCCATGTCGTAGGGCTGCAGGATCGCGCAGCCATAGTCGGCCCAGAAGCGCTGCAGCGTCAGGATCAGGCCCTGGAAGGACCGGTCGGGGCGCATGTGGGGAGGAAGTGTTTCGAACACCGGCAAACCTTGAGAAATTCGGACGCGTGGCGTGATGCGACGCGAAGGCGGCGCACCCTAATCGGGCGGCGCCCGCCCGGTCAAGGAAGCGCGGCGCGGTAGCGCCCGGAACGCGCGTCCAAAGGGGCGCCAATCGCGCCTTTCTGAACCATGGCCGGGGCTGCGGACTTATCGAAGAGGTTCCAGCTTCCTATGATCGGATGCATCCCGCCGATCGTCAAACCAGGAGGAGATCTCCGATGCCCGGCTTCAAGGCCATCCTGATCCAGAAGGACGCGAGCGGCGAGCAGTCATGCGGTTTCGTCAGCCTGACCGACGCGGACCTGATGGAGGGCGATGTCACCATCCGGATCGAGCGCTCGACCGTCAACTACAAGGACGGCCTGGCCGTCACCGGACGGGCGCCGGTCGTGCGCCGCTTTCCGATGGTGCCGGGCGTCGATGGCGTCGGCATCGTCGAGCAGTCGGCCTCGCTGTCCTTCAAGCCAGGCGATCGGGTGCTCCTGAACGGCTGGGGCGTCGGCGAACTGCATCTCGGCGCCTGGGCCGAGCGGGCGCGCTGGAAAAGCGACTGGCTGATCGCGCTGCCCTCCGGATTCTCGCCGGACGAGGCGATGGAGATCGGCACGGCCGGCTACACGGCGATGCGGGCGGTGATGGCGCTGGAGCGTCACGGCATTCATCCGCCGGCGGGACCAGTGCTGGTGACCGGAGCGGCCGGCGGCGTCGGCTCGGTCGCCGTCGCCCTGCTGGCCGGGCTCGGCTATCACGTCGTCGCCTCGACGGGGCGCCCGGAAGAGGCGGACTATCTGAAGGGGCTCGGCGCCAGCGAGATCATCCCGCGCTCCGATCTCAACGGCGCCGGCAAGCCGCTGGCGCGCGAGCGCTGGATCGGCGCCATCGATGTCGTCGGCGGCCAGACGCTCGCCAATATCCTGTCGATGATCCGCTATGATGGCGCCGTCGCCGCCTGCGGGCTCGCGGGTGGTCTGGAGCTTCCCACCACCGTGGCGCCGTTCATCCTGCGCGGCGTCACGCTCTACGGCATCGATTCTGTCGATGGGCCGAAACCCGGCCGCATCGCGGCCTGGGACCGCCTCGACCGCGATCTCGACCGCAGGAAGC
>JAFKJZ010000101.1 GCA_017305815.1 Hyphomicrobiales bacterium | reverse complement strand
CGCCGCCGGAAAGGTGGACGTTCTTGCCGATCTGGGCGCAGGAGCCGACCGTCGCCCAGGTGTCGACCATGGTGCCCGAGTCGACATAGGCGCCGAGATTGACGAAGGACGGCATCAGCACGACGCTCGGCGCGATGAAGGCGGAGCGGCGCACGACGGCGCCCGGCACGGCGCGGAAGCCGGCCTTGGTGAATTCTTCCGAGCCCCAGCCCTCGAACTTGGTCGGCACCTTGTCCCACCAGGTCGAGCCGTTTGGCGCGCCGGGGATCGGGCCCATGTCGTTCAGGCGGAACGAGAGCAGCACGGCCTTCTTCAGCCAGTCATTGACGACCCAGTCGCCGTCGATCTTCTCGGCGACGCGCGCCTCGCCACGATCGAGCAGGCCAAGCGTGGTCTCGACGGTCGAGCGGACGGCGCCCTGGGTGGCGGGGCCGATATTCGCGCGATCCTCGAAAGCGGCTTCGACGGTGGACTTCAGGGCGGCGAGGTCGTGCGTGGTCATCTTTTTTCCTTGGAGCGGACATCCCCCGGCGCGGAGGTCGCCGGAAAGGTTCGGCCGGGACGATATCGGCCAATCGGGGGAAGTCAACGCGCAAGGCGCGGAGAGGGCGGTTTTGCGCCGCTCGTGCGTTCGGTTTGCCGGCGTCTGCCCGCCCCGATGGCCAGTCGGCCATTCCGGGGCGGGGTGGGAGCGGGGAGGTGGGGGAGAGACGTCCCCGCCGGCAGGGGCGGCCGGCGGGGACGGATTGTCAGAACTGCAGCGTGACGCCGCCGACGATGGTGCGGCCGCGGCCGCTCTGCACGGTCGAGTCGCCCGACACGGCCGGGCTATAGGCGACGTCGGTTAGGTTCTCGACATTGACGAAGGCGGTTGCATGCTCGTTCGCCTTGTAGGAGGCGTAGAGGTCGTAGAGCGTGTAGGCCTCCTTCTCGGCCGTTGCGCCGAGACCCGTGGCATAGCGGCTGCCGCCGACATGGTTCATCTTGCCGCCGATGGTCAGCGCCTTGTCGAACAGGCGGATGGCGATATCGACCGTTGAATAGTCTTCCGGCAGGAAGGTCGAGTCGCCATTGCCGATGCCGGCGCCCCAGCCCACGGGCTGGTTCATGTCGGAGAAGGTCATGCCGAGGTTCACATAGGCGAAGCCGGCATCGTAGCCGCCCTCGATCTCGACGCCGCGCGAATGCGTCGTGCCCGGCACGTTGACCCAGATCGCCCGCTGGTAGGGGTCGCCCGGCAGGGTCAGCAGGTCGTTGACGATGTAGTTGTCGATCGCCATGTCGAAATAATTGACCTTGAGGCGCAGCGCGTCGTTGGCCAAGAGCAGGTCGTTCTTCAGCACGTTGGCGCCGAACTCCCAGCCCTTGCTGGTTTCCGGCTCCAGGTAGAAGTTCGAATACTGGCCGCCGCCGATGCCGGCGCCGATCGGCACCAGGGCCCAGAGCGCCTCGCGCGCCGATGGCGGGCGATAGGTGTGGGCATAGGTGACATAGGGCTGCAGCCAGTCGAGCGGCTTGGCCGACAGCGTGATCTTCGGGTTGAGCGAATTGCCGTCGCGCGAGACGTCGACGTCGCCGCCGGTGTCGGGGCAGAAGCCG
The DNA here is from genome assembly GCA_017305815.1 of Hyphomicrobiales bacterium. GTDB lineage: Bacteria > Pseudomonadota > Alphaproteobacteria > Rhizobiales > Kaistiaceae > Kaistia > Kaistia nematophila. The sequence continues at coordinate 5,972 of JAFKJZ010000101.1, read as the reverse complement.
ACGCCGGCCGTGCACGGGCTCTGGTGGCCGGAGAGCGTCCAGTAGTCGTAGTTGAGGCCGCCATTCAGGTCGAACATGCCCCAGTTCAAACCGATATCGGTGAAGGCGCGCGCCTTCTCCATCTTTCCGGGCGGGTTGGCGCCGCGGTACTGGTTCACCGTGTAGTCGTCCGACGTATAGGCGGCGCCGTAGTTCCAGCTGACGCCGATCGTGTCGGTCAGGTTGAAGCGGCTGGTGTTGGCGATGTCGAAGCCGAGCCCGACCGCCTCGGTCTCGCGGTAGCGATAGGAGCCGCCGACCGTCGGGTCGTAGGACATGTCGGTCTTGTTGTAGAAGGCGTTGAGCTTGAGGTCGATCCAGGGATTGTCCGGGTCGTAGTGGTAGTTCGCCGTGTAGGTGGCGTTCTTCACGCCCCAGTCATAGCCGGAGACGATGAAGGCGTTGTCGTACCAGCGGCCGCCCAGCTTCAGGTCGTGCTCGCCATTCGGCTCGTAGTGCAGCTTGACCAGGCCCGAGGTCGGCGAGTTGCTGGCGTCGGGCGTGTTCAGGATGCCATTGTCGCCGCGCCGATAGTTCTCGTGCTCGCTATAGCTGAGCGCGCCCATGATGCTGGCGGTGCCGAACTGCGGCAGCGACGCCTTGGCGCCGCCGGCGATCATGCTGGAGAAGCCGAAGCCGTTGCTGCCGGTCTTCAGGCGGGTCATCACGCCGACACTCTGGCCGTCGAGGACGACGTCCTCGAAGTCGATGGTGCGGAAATTGACCGCGCCCGCCAGCGCGCCCATGCCGTTGGCGCCGTTGACCGCGCCGCGCTCGACGCCGATGCCCGCCAGCAGGATCGTGTCCATGTAGAGCAGTTCGCCGCCGGTCGAGGCGTGGCCGTTCACGTTACGGAACGTCTGCGGCACGCCGTCGATCATCGTCTTGACGCGGCCGTCCGACTCGAAGCCGCGGATGTTGACGGCGACGCCGGGCTGGCTGGAGGTGACGCGGGTGAAGGTGCCGGGGATCGAGCGGATGATGGCGTTGGCGTCGCCGCCGAACTTCTCCTGCACGACGGCGCCGTCGACGACGCTGACGCCGCCCGGCGTCATATAGGGCGCGTCCATGACCGAACCCGCGGTGACGGTGATCGGCTCCAGAACCGTGACCTTCTGGGCGTCGGCCTTCTTCCTGGCCTCGGCTTCTTCTTCGGCGGTTTGGGCCGGCGCCGTCACGGCCGCGCTCTGGGCGTGCGCGGTCGTCGTCAATATTGCCAAAGATGTCGTAAGGATCGTCGTGGACAACAACAAGTGCGCCACACTCACGGCGTGAGGGTGCAATAGAGCCTCCTGCGATAAATTGGGGAGACCAGTCGCTGGCTCGTTGTCTTGCAATCGCTGGCTGCTGGCAGGTCGGGGCCTGATTAGGGCCTGGGCTTGCGCGGTGTCAACGAAATGGCAAAATTATGATCTATTATCGTTCAAATATGGAATCGAATATTGGATGTTTTCTTAGTCTAGTTTGGAAAAAGGGTGACGTCGGGACGAGCTCGCAGCTGACGCAGCGTTCGCCATGATGCGCGCCGGATCGCCATGCGGGCGAGTTGCGCGGGCGAGGCCAGGAAGAGGCCGGCCGGCGCTGCTGTGGCGGCCGGGCGAAATGCGGTGAAAGCGGGGCGGCGTGACTTTCCTGCAACGCTCGCGCTGCGGTCGAGTCGCTAGCGGATCAGGGCGAGTCGGGCGAGGAATGCGCCGAGATCATCGGTCAGATGATCGATATGCGCCGCGTTGGCGCTCGTTTCCCAAGACTCCAGCGGCACCTCGCTGGTGCCGTGGGGAACGACGAGGACGGTCGCCATGCCGAGGGACTTCGGCACTTCGAGATTGCGCGGCAGGTCCTCGAACATCACCGCCGTGGCGGGATCGATGCGGTTCTGGCCGAGGAAGCGGGCATAGGTGTCCGGATGCGGCTTCGGAAGGAAGTCGGCCCGGATGATGTCGAAGATGTCGTCGAACGGCTTGTCGAAACCGATCCGCGCCAGGATCCGCTCCGCATGGCTGAGCGAGCCGTTGGTCAGGATGAAGCGCCGCCCGGGCAGCCGCTCGATTGCGGCGACGAGCGCCGGATCCGGCTCGAGCGGCGAGTGGTCGATGTCGTGCACGAAATCGAGGAAGGCGTCGGGCGCTATGCCGTGCTCGACGATCAGCCCGCGCAGCGTGGTGCCGTGGCGACGGTAGTAGTCGCGCCGGACTTCGACGGCCGCTTCGGGCGTGATCGACAGGAACTGCTGCAGATAGAGCTGGATGCGGTCGCCGACCTGGCGGAACAGGCCCGTGTGGCTCGAATAGAGCGTGTCGTCGAGGTCGAACACCCAGGCGCGGATGTCGGCGAACCGGGCGAGCGCCGGATCCGCCGACATTGGGCTTCCGCTCATTTCCGGCTCAGCGCTTGATCAGCGTGCCGGCGCCGCGCTCGGTGAAGAGCTCGAGCAGGACGGCGTGCGGGGTCTTGCCGTCGAGGATGACGACGCCCTCGACGCCGCGGTCGAGAGCCTCGATGCACGTCTCGACCTTGGGGATCATGCCGCCGGAGATGGTGCCGTCGGCGATCATGGCGCGCGCCTCGGCGACCGTGAGTTCCTTGATCAGCTGCTTGTTGCGGTCGAGCACGCCCGGAACATCGGTGAGGAAAAGCAGGCGGCTGGCGTCGAGCGCGCCGGCAATGGCGCCGGCGAAGGTGTCGGCGTTGACGTTGTAGGTCTCGCCGTCCTCGCCAGCGCAGACCGGCGCCAGGACGGGGATGATCTCGGATTTCGCCAGCACTTCCAGCACTTCGGTGCGGACGCGGGTCGGCTCGCCGACGAAGCCGAGGTCGACGACCTTCTCGATGTTGGAATCGGGGTCGACGACCTTGCGCGTCAGGCGCTTGACCGTGACCATGTTGCCGTCCTTGCCGGTCAGGCCGATGGCGCGACCGCCCGCCTCGGTGATCGTCTGCACGATCTCCTTGTTGATCGAGCCGGCGAGAACCATCTCGACGACCTCGACGGTCGGCTTGTCGGTGATGCGCATGCCGGCCGCCCATTCGGACTTGATGCCGAGGCGGTTCAGCATGGCGTTGATCTGGGGGCCGCCGCCATGGACGACGACGGGATTGATGCCCGCGAGCTTCAGGAGCGTGATGTCCTCGGCGAAGGCCTTGCCGAGCTCTTCCGAGCCCATGGCATTGCCGCCGAACTTGACCACCACGGTCTTCTCGTCATAGCGCAGCATGTAGGGCAGCGCAGTGGCGATCAGTCGCGCGGTCAGCACCGGATCCGTGCTGTCCTCTACCCGCATATCCATCCTCAAATCTCCGCTCCGCTAAAGGCAGCGCTCTATAGCGATTTTGAGATGGCGGAACAATGACGGTGACGCGTCCGCCGCCCCGCTTTCGTCAGCTCGCCAGCTGGGCGATCTCGGCGCGCAGCAGGTCCATGCCCTCGCCGGTCTCGGATGAGGTGGCGATGACGGTCGGATAAGCGGCCGGACGTCGGGCGATCGCCGACTCGGTCGCCGCCTTGACCTTGGCGAGTTCGCCGGTCTTCAGCTTGTCCACCTTGGTGAGGACGATCTGGTAGGAGACCGCCGTCTCGTCCAGGAGATCGAGCGTCAGCTTGTCGTTTGCCTTTAGTCCGTGGCGCGAATCGATCAGCACATAGACGCGGCGCAGGCTGACGCGGCCGCGCAGATAGTCGCGGATCATCCGGTTCCAGGCGTCGACGAGCTTCTTCGGCGCCTCGGCATAGCCATAGCCCGGCATGTCGACGATCGACAGGCCGCTGCCGGAGGAGAAGAAGTTCAGCTCCTGCGTGCGGCCCGGCGTGTTCGACGTCCGGGCGAGGCCGATGCGGTTGGTCAGCGCGTTGATCAGCGACGACTTGCCGACATTCGAGCGGCCGGCGAAGGCGATCTCGGCCACGTCGATCGGCGGCAGATGCGCGATCGTGGGCACGCTCATCACGAAGTCCCAGGCCTTGGCGAAGAAGAGGCGGCCGTGTTCGAGACGGCCCATCTCTTCCGGGTCGATCTCCGGCATCAGCTCTTGGCCTTGGTTGGCACGGTGGACTTGTCGCCGCCGTCCTTGGGCTTCTTCTTGAAGGTGGCCATGATGTTGCCGAGCAGGTTCACGTCAACGCCCTGGCGCCGCATGATCACCCACTGCTGGGCGATCGACAGCGTGTTGTTCCAGGCCCAGTAGATCACGAGGCCGGCCGGGAACGTGCCGAGCATGAAGGTGAAGATCACCGGCATCCAGTTGAAGATCACCTGCTGAGCCGGGTCGGCCGGGGCCGGGTTCAGGCGCATCTGCACCCACATGGTCAGGCCCATGATCAGCGGCCAGATGCCGATCATCAGCATGTGCGGCGGCGTCCAGGGGATCAGGCCGAACAGGTTGAAGATCGTCGTCGGATCGGGCGCAGACAGGTCCTGGATCCAGCCGAAGAACGGCGCGTGCCGCATCTCGATGGTGACGAAGATCACCTTGTAGAGCGAGAAGAAGACGGGGATCTGGATCAGCACGGGCCAGCAGCCGGCGAGCGGATTGATCTTTTCCTTCTTGTAGAGCGCCATCAGCTCCTGCTGCTGCTTCACCTTGTCGTCGGCGAAGCGCTCGCGGATGGCCTGCATCTCCGGCTGCACCTTCTTCATCGCGCTCATCGACTTGTACGACTTGTTGGCGAGCGGGAAGAACACGGCCTTGACGATGACGGTGACGAGCAGGATCGCCACGCCGAAATTGCCGAACAGCCTGAAGAAATAGTCCATCAGGAAGAACAGCGGCTTTGTGAAGAAATAGAACATGCCCCAGTCGATCAGCAGGTCGAAGCGGTCGATCTTGAGGTTGTTCTGGTAGTCCTGGATCACCGACACCTGCTTGGCGCCGGCGAACAGCAGGCCCTCGGCCGAGGCGGTGCCGCCGGCGGGGACCGTGACGGCCTTGCTCTTGAAGTCGGTCTGGTAGAGCGGCGTCTGGCCGTCGACGAAGCTGAACGAGGCGTCGAACGACTTGGTGTCGCGCGGCACGACGGCGGCGGCCCAGTACTTGTCGGTGATGCCGAGCCAGCCGGTCTCGATGTTCTGGAAGGACTCGGAGCCGGCCTTGCGCAGGTTCTTGTAGGTGATCTCCTGCAGGCCCTTTTCGCCGAGCACGCCGAGCGGGCCTTCATGCAGGATGTAGTATCCGGCAACCGTCGGTTCGCCGAGGCGCACGACGCGGCCATAGGGCGACAGGCTGACGGCCTCGCCGGTGGCGTTCGCCACCTCGTCCTTGACGGTGAACATGAAGCGCGGGTCTATCGAGATCGTGCGCTTGAAGGTCAGGCCGGCGCCATTGTCCCAGGTCAGCACGACGGGGGTGGTGTCGGTCAGCTTGGCGTCGGGCTCGGCCTTCCAGAGCGTGTCCGGGCCGGGAGCGGCGACGCCGGCGGGTGCGACCCAGCCGAATTCGGAAAAATAGCCGTTCGGCGCGCCGGAGGGCGACAGCAGAACGATCGTCGGGCTGTTCGGATTGACCGTCTCGCGGAAGCCGTCGAGATGCAGGTCGTCGAAGCGGGCGCCCTTCAGGTTGATCGAGCCGGTCACCGAGGCGGTGTTGATCGGCACGCGCGGGTTGGCGGCGAGCGCCTGGTCGCGGGTCATGACCGCAGGCTGTGCCGCCGTGGTGGGGGCGGCGCCGGTCGTTGTCGCCGCGCCTTCCGTGCCGGCCGCGGTCGACGTCGCGGCGCCCGTGGTCTGCGTGGCCGTGCTGGTCTGGGCGGCGTGCTGGCGCGCCTGGTCGACCTTCGGGCCCGCGACGAAATACTGCCATCCGAAGACGACCGCCACCGACAGGACGACGGCTAGGATCAGATTGCGGTTATCGGTCATCGTTCACGTCTTTCGGGTGAGTCGCTTGGCCCGGCTGCCGGGCCGTTTCCTTGCCGCGCGCTTTCGGGCGCGAAGCCGGCG
>JAFKJZ010000100.1 GCA_017305815.1 Hyphomicrobiales bacterium | reverse complement strand
GGCTCGGGCCCGGAAACATCGACCGGTTCGGCCGGCGTGGCGACCGCCGTTTCGCTTACCGCCTCGACGATATCCGCCATCGACCGGGCGCGCTCGACCGGCGGCTGAGCCGTCTCGGGTCCGATGGGTGCGGCTTCGGCGGCCGGCTCAGGTTCGGCAAAGGCAACCGGCACCGGCACGATCGCCGGCGGCTCGCCGGGCGCTTCCGCCTCGACCGGTGCAGACGCGGAGGCCGGGAGTTCCACCAGCGGCGGTTCGACGGCCGGCAGAGGTTCCAGCTGGACCCGCTCGGCCGGGCCGACGATCAGCAGATGGTAGCGGCGACCATCCTCCTCGAAGCGGGCGACGCCGGCGGGGCGGCGCACGGTGTCGATGCGGATGACGCGTTTCACCAGCCGCTCGTCGCCGCGATCGATGCCGGCGACCAGCGCCTCGATGGCGCTCTCCGCCGCCGTCAGGGCATCCAGCCCGCCGGAGGCGGCGACCACATCGCCGGCGGCATCGAGAATGGCGACCAGGCAATCCTCTGAGACGACCGCGTCGGTCAGCCGCTCGGCGCGCTCGACGAGCGAGGCGGCGCCGCCGCGCGGCGCTTCGAGCGCGATGCGGACGGCGCTCGTCTTGTCGGCGAGCGCGATGCGCGTGCAGCTGGCGGCGAGGCTCTGCAGCCGGCCGCCGGTCGCGAAGCTGATGCGCTCGATCCGCGCCGCGCCCATGGGCAGCGCCCGGGCGAAGCGGGCGATCTGGCCGGTCGAGGGCAGCGTGTCCGAGAAGCGGCGTTCGAGCAGGCGGTCGAGCTCGCTGGCGCCGAAAAAGGCGGCGCCGGCGGCGTTGGCCCAGAGCACGCGGCGACCGTCCGCTGCCCAGACGAAGCTCGGCTGCGCGGACAGCAATGCCGGTCCGACGGTCGGCAGCGCCGACAGGTCGAGATAGGCAAGATCGCGTCCACTCATACAGAAGTCACTTTTCCCGCCATCCCGGCGTTCTGACCATCGCCCCGCGCAGCTTCCCGTTCAAGCCGCTTTCGCGCATCCCGTTCCCGCATCCCGGCTGCCGCCGCCCCATCGCGTCGCGGCAAGGGGGCGCCTTGTCCAGAGACAAGCTAATATAGGGCCTCCCCTGCCCGGTCCACGCCGTGGCGGCCGCGCTCCCTTATCTCTTCCATCCCTTGGTTAATGTGTTGCTTGCGTCTTCCATCAAATCTGAGCCAGGCGGAAGCATTCGCTGCAGGCTCGCCTTGCGTCGCTCCCCGCAGGGGCTATTGTTGTCTTGCCTCAACATGGGAGATGGCAATGGCTGACAAAACCGCGTTCGAAATCCCCGAGCAGATGCGCGCCTTTGCCGACAAGAGCGTCGATCAGGCCAAGAAGGCCTTCGACGATTTCATGACCGCCACGGTGAAGGCCGTCGAGAAGTCCGAAACCTCCGCAAAGACGCTGCAATCCGGCGCCCGCGACGTCAATCGCCAGGCGCTCGCCTTCCTGGAAGCGAACATGGCCGCCTCCTTCGATTTCGCGCAGAAGCTGGTGCGCGCGCGGACGGTCGAGGAACTCGGCCAGATCCAGCAGGACTTCCTGAAGAACCAGGTCGAGACGGTGCAGAGCCAGGGCCAGCATATGGCCGAGACGCTGGGCAAGGCGGCAAGCGACGTCCAGCAGCAGGCGAAGAAATAGGCTGCCGGACCGGCAGATTGATAGTGAAAGCGGCAGATTCGGATCGTCTCTGCCCAGTCTTTTTGCGCGCCCATGCGGCGCGCCCCTCCTAACGGACTGAAATCGCTCTGGAATTGTGCGTTGCAATAAATTGTTGCGCCGCACAATTCGTTGACGTATGGTCACAACAAGTCGATCGGGGTTGCCACGGACCCAATAACAGGATCCAGGCGCAGGCTCCGCGACGGCCATGGAGCCCGTAGGAGACTTTCAGTTCATGTCCGATACCATTTCCGCCTCCCCCAAGAGCAGCAAGTCCAGCGCCAAGTCGAGCAAGGCTTTCGAGGCGCCGTTCGAGGCGTTCAGCTTCGCCGTGCCGAACGTCGAGGTTCCGGCCGCCTTCCGCGACATGGCCGAGAAGGCCGTCAGCGGCTCGAAGGATGCCTATGCCAAGCTGAAGAGCGCTGCCGAAGAGGCGACCGAAGCGCTCGAGGACAGCTATGAGACCACCCGCACAGGGCTCGTCGCCCTCGGCCACAAGTCGCTCGACAACGCCAAGACCCATTCCGACGCCACCTTCGCCTTCGTTCGCGATTTCCTGAGCGTCAAGTCGTTCGCCGAGGCGATGGAACTGCAGGCGTCTTTCGCTCGCAAGCAGTTCGACACGCTGACGGAACAGACCCGCGACCTGCAGGAATTCACGCAGAAGCTGGCCACCGACGCCTCGCGCCCGGTCAAGCAGGGCGTCGAGAAGGCGCTCAAGGGCTTCCAGCCGAACTGAGCCGTTTCCGTCGCGGCTGCCTCGGTTCGCGGCAGGAGCGACGGATGGCGGAATCCCACTGGAATGATGACGGCCCGATCGAAAATCGGGCCGTTTTTGCACAGCGGAAAACCTCCTGCGGATAAGTCCGAATCCGCACTTGAAACCTTCGAACTTTGGTTCTAGGTTCCGCTCGCTTTTGGCAGGCAGTTGTAGCTCAGTTGGTTAGAGCGTCGGATTGTGGCTCCGAAGGTCGGTGGTTCGAGCCCACCCAACTGTACCAAAGCACCCTCCCCCAAACTTCGATATTCCCCTGCCCGGAATAGGGACGACAAGTCCTCAGGTTAGCGGCCTGCTGCGGCTACATGTGCGGTCTTGGTGCGCGCCAAGGCGCCGAAGCGATGGGCTCTGCTGCTCGGAGGGGGACGCATGTCCCGCTCGAATTGCGCGATAGAAAGCGAAACGTTCAAGGTCATCCACATCCTCGAAGAATTCGTCTTCGACTGGCGCCACTGGGCCAGCGCGTCATCAAGCGTCCGGTCCAGTGGGTGGATTTCCATGTCACCAACGGCGTCGTGGTGGCGCTCGGCATCGCCCAAGCGGCCGTGCCCCGAGCTTTCCGATCGCGCCGCTGATACGCGTCGCTGATGGCGATCAACGCCATCTCCTTTCACGCCCTGCCACTCTTCGCGACGCGAGGGCACTTCTCGCCGGGGTTGTTCGCGGCAGTCGTTCCGTTCCTGGCGATGGCCTGGGCGGTCGGGCGCAAGGCGGTCGAGACGAGACAAGCTAGGGGCGCGACAGCGGCCTATCGACCGTCGTTGCGCGACGACATCGGACAGGACTTACCACTTTCGGACTTGAACTCCCGCGCCCGCAGCTTGGTTTGATGATCGGCGATGCCCGCCGCGCCATCGGCATGGATGCCGCGATAGTAGACCTTCTGCCACTTATCGGCCGGCGCCGCTGGCGGCTCCTGCGCCATCTTGCGGTGGAAGGCATCGCGCGACCGGCTCCAGGACTCGAACTGCTCCTTCAGGCCAGCCTCGTCCTCGATCGAGGCGAAGCGTGGCTCGGTCATCTCGATCGCGGCCCGCTCGACTGGGAAGACATGGCAAAACGGCTCGTTCTCCTCGAACCGTACGGGATGGTGGGGACGCGTAAAGCGCCAGTTCATCGTGAAGGTGAACGAAGACCAATCAGTCTCGACCACGCCGGAGAGGGGGGAAATACCGTCCTTGGCGCTGTTCACGGGACCGCCGACCCACAGATTCCAGCCGGGGGAGGTCCTCAGGATCCCGGCGATGTGGAAGGTCAGCACGCCCTGGCCGAAGAGCCCGACCGGACGTTCATGCGGCAGGCTGCCGGGATGCGCCCGCACAATGACGTCGCCGGGGGCCATGCCTCCGTTCCAGACGGCCTCGAAGCTGCAGGGCGACAGAATCTCCCACCCATGCGAATTGGCGATCGCGAGCGGCAGGCAACGATAGGCGAAGGCCTCCGGCGTAGCGTCCATCCAGCCGCGCCGCGAGGAAGCCGCGCGGATGCGCGGCTTCCAGCCTGGATAGAGATAGCAGGTCAGTTCCATTGGCAGCTCTCGTTTGGCGCGGTTCCGGCGGGCGAGAGAGGGGCGCTCTCGCCCGCCAGGGTCAGAAGCCGACCTTCAGGGATACGCTTCCCGATGCGGATGCGTCTTCGGACTGTCCCAGCGCGCCATGCAACGACACCGTGAGCACCGCGTTTGCGCCGATGCGCTGGTCGAGATCCGCGCCGACACGGGCCCAGTCGCTGGAGACTTTCTGGCCGGGCGTCGCGAAGGTGCCGAGACCGCCGAGAATCTCGCCGGTGACCGGCGGGCCGTCGCCATCGAAACGATGCACCCATTCGCCATTGACGCGCAGTTCCGTCCGCTTGGCGAGCGCGACCTTCACCGAGGTGCCGATGCGGCTTTCCCTGGCCGTCTGGCTATATTCGTCGATCGAGACAGGGAAGCCGCCGCCGCTTTCGGTATAGGCATCGACCGTGCCGCGGCCCTGCGTGTAGGCGGCATAGGGCGACAGATAGAACTGCCCCCACTGCACCGCATTGAGCCAATCGACGCGCGCGCGAACCGCCCAGCTGCGGGCATCCGGGCTGCCTGTGCTGGTGTCGACATCGGCGCCATTCAGGTAGTTGCGCGAGATATCGGTGTTCCAGTTTCCGGCATAGCCGGAAAGGCTGGCGACGACCGAGGTTCCGGGAATGGTGTAGTCGGCCTCGCCGTAGAAATAGTAGCCGTCGATCCGGCTGCTGCCGCCGAAGGCAAGATCCTGGTCGACCCGGGACAGGCCGAAGCTTCCGCCAATCCGGAAATCACCGACATCGGCGCAGGCGCCAAGCTCCCCGACATACTGATTGGCGTCCCCGTCATTCAGGCGGGAGAGATCCCCCGTGATCCAGAAGCAGCGATTCGAGCTGAGCCCGTTGTCCGCCAGGATGCGATGATGCGCGCCCCACAGGCTCAGGTTGGACATGGCGCTGACCGTCGAGAGCGGCGCTGCAAGACTGGCCAGGCTCTCGATGTAATCGTCCAGGCCGATCACGCCGGTGCCGGGGGGAGTCGGTGTCGGGGTGGGGGTCGGCGTTGGAGTCGGAGTGGGCGTAGGCGTAGGCGTAGGCGTAGGCGTGGGCGTGGGCGTAGGCGTCGGATTGGGCGTCGGGGTGGGCGTGGGCGTCGGTGTCGGCGTGGGCGTCGGTGTCGGCGTCGGCGTCGGAGTGGGGGTCGGGGTCGGAGTGGGAGTTGGCGTTGTTGCTACGCGAGCGATGTAGCGCTGCGTCGATCCGTTGATCTGACCATTGCCGAACACGACGTTGCCGGTATCGTCGACACCGTCGGCGGAGGTGAACTTGTCGGTTCCCGTCGACACACCATTCGCCGACAGCCAGTCGCCGACCGATTGCATACCGCCGGTCTCGGTCCAGCGGAATCCGACGACACCGTCGCCCGTTCGGTCGGCGCTGCCGACGACGACGCTGCCGTCGGCATTGATGCCGCTTGCGGCGCTGTACGTGCCGCCAGAGAAGTAGCCGAGCCCGACCATGCCGCTACCGGCGGTCCAGCGGAACGCCTCCTGGGCGCCGGCTGCCGACATCGAGACGCCGGCGACGACGGCGCCGTCGGCCGAGACGCCGAGGGCCCGGCTGCGGGCCGTGGCGGCTTCGTGAGCGGCGAGGACGCCCAAACCGACCATGCCGGTGGACGACGTCCATCGGAAAGCCTCTTCCGTGTGGGCCGATGCGCCGCCATACCCGACAATGACGCTGCCGTCGCTCGATGCGGCCCGCGCCATGCTGGAGAGGAACCCTCCGCCTTGCAGGTCCTGGGCGGCGCCGTCATCCACCCATCGCACGGCGTGATAGACGCCCGCGCCGGGATAGGCGGACAGGATACTGGTTCCGGCGACGACATGGCCGTCGCCGGACACGGCATAGGCGATGCTGGAACGCAGAGTCAGAAGCGCGTCGGGCTGTGGCTCCAGGTCCGCGAGTTGTGTCCGCACGCCATTGCGCCAGACCTGGGCCTTGTTGTGCGAATAGGGATCCACGGAGGTGTAGCCAACGACCACCGTGCCATCTTCGGATACACCGTAGGCATAACCGACATCGTCGCCGGCAGGCATGGAAAGCTCGGTCTTGCCGGTCGCCGTGAAGGTGTAGGGGCGATAGCTGTAGACGCCCGTGCGCACAATGCCGGCAACCGTATTGCCGTCACCCGAGATGTCGAGATAGGCGACGCCGAGATTGTTGGCCGGCAGGGTGCCGGGTATGTCGCTCAATGGCAGCACGCTGCCGCCGGCGTACACCGCTCGCGATCCGAGCAGGGAGACGACCGCGACGGAAATCAGGAATTTCGATCTGCAGAGCATGAGCCATCCTCAAGGTCAATCAGCGCAAGGGCCTTCAACCGCGCCCAGCGGCCGGCCAGTGGATCCAGTTTTTGAGGTGACGTTGCTCGCCGCGCCGCCGCCCGGCATGCCAGCCCGGCAACCGGTAAAGCGCCTTGCCGAGTGATTTCCGGCATCCCCCAAAGGCAAGACTGCCTGAGGCGCCTCTACCTGGCAGCCCCCGTTCAGGGGGGCGAAGGCGGCCCAATCGTCGGTGAATGCAGGCATCCTTATGCGGCATTGGCATTCGCGGCACTGTCGACCAGGTCAGCCGAACCCGCGCCGAACCGCCTCGAGGGCCGCTTCCGGCCCATGTCGAGATGCGCAGCCGCCGGTAGATCACACCGATGTGACAAGGAGAGTTCGCCGCGATCGAGCCGGCGCGCAGGATGCCGATGAGCAGGTCGGCTGCCTCGTCCTTCAGCAGATAGCCTCGCGCCGGCTGCTAGGGCCTCAGGCGCGTCGCCCGTAGGTTTCTGGCCGATGCGAAGTCGTCCCGCACAACAGCCGCCGGGTGGGGCGCTTCAAGACGGTCGCCCCGGCCGAAGAGCTTCTGCCGGAACGTGCCTTCCCGATAGCCCGTCTTGTAGAGGCCGCGGTTCTGCAGTTCCGGCACGACCAGGTCGATGAAGTCACGGAAGCCGGAATCGAGGACGGCATAGGATAGGTTGAAGCCGTCCACGCCGGTGTCGGCCGCCCAGCTGGCCAGTTCGTCCGCGACCTCGCTTGGACTACCGACTGAGACAGGACTGAGCCCGCCGATGCCGCACCAGTCGGCGATCTCGCCGGCGGTCCATTTTCGGGAAGGATCGGCCGAACTCATCGCCTCGACGGCAGTCCGGATCGCCTCGCTTTCGACGTGCTCGAACACGTCGTCCGGGGCGAAGCGGCTGAAATCGACGCCGGTCCAACCAGACATCAGCACCAGCGCCCCTTCGCGCGACGCATGGCGGCGATACTCCGCATGCTTGTCGCGCGCCTCGGCGCTCGTCGGCGCGGTGATGACCGTGTGCTCGGCAATGATCGCAATCGACGCCGGGTCCCGGCCGGCATCGGCAAAGGCCTGGCGCAGCTTGCGCACACTACCGGCAAGCACCGTCTTGGACGGGGCGCCGACGAAGACGCATTCGGCATTCCGGGCCGCAAAGCGCCTGCCGACCGACGAAGCGCCTGCCTGGAACAGGAGCGGCGTGCGCTGTGGCGAGGGAGCGACGAGGTGCGGTCCCTGCACCCGGAAA
>JAFKJZ010000099.1 GCA_017305815.1 Hyphomicrobiales bacterium | reverse complement strand
ATCGCAGACGGGGAAACCGGAGCTACGCCATGCTCGGCGATCATCGGCCGATCGTCCCGATGAAGCGGGCGGGCAGGATCGCGGCGCCGGCCGCGACCATGGCGATGTTGATCAGGTCGCCAAGAATGAAGGGCGTGAAGCCGAGCGCCAGGATGTTCCCGGCCGGCACGAACAGCCCCAGCCACGGCAGGCCGACGGCATAGGTGACGGCGAGACCGGCCAGCATGGCGAGGGTGCGGCCGAGCGTCCTGCGCCCCTCGGCGAGCGCGCCGGTGAGCCAGCTGGCCGCGAGATAGCAGAGCAGGTAACCACCGGTCGGCCACATCATGTAAGTAAGTCCGACGCCGCGCGCCGGGGAATCGGAGAAGACCGGCAGACCGGCCGCGCCGACGGCGAGGTAGCCGAAGAACGTCGCCGCAGCGAGACGCGGACCGGCGGCAATGGCGATCGCCATCACGGCCAGGGTGTGCAGCGTCATCGGCACCGGCCAGGACGGAATATGGATCTTGGCGCAGAGCGTGATCAGCGCGATGCCGGCGACGACGACGGCGGCAGGCCGCCACAGGCTGCGGGCCTGGCGGATGGCGGGAACGAGGGTCGAGGTCATGTGAACTCCAAATTATAGATAATATTGCAGTCTATCTATAACTGAATCCACATCGGCTCGATTCGCGCAATCCCTATCTATAAAACTCAGCCAACGATAGCGAAGGCGTCGCGCGTGCGGCCGCCGGACGCCGAGACCGGACGCCGCCCGATCCATTGCACATGCCCCGCCAGCGTCGAACAGGCCGCCTCGACCTGCCGGCTGCGCAAGGCGGCCAGGATGGCGCGGTGATCGTGATCGGTGCGCGCCTCCCAGTCTGCGCGCCAGGCGGCGAACAGGAAGCGCGCGCTGGCCGCATGCAGGTCGTCGATCGAAGCGAGCAGGCGCGGCATGCCGCAAGGCGCCAGAATGAGCCGGTGAAACCGCCGGTTTGCCTCCTCCCAGGAACGGACATCGCGCGATTCGTCGCCCGCCTTCGTCGCCGCTTCGGCCTCGTCGAGGATGGCGGCGGTCAGGTTGGGCGCGGCATGGCGCAGCGCCAGCACTTCGAGCGCAGCGCGCATCTCCGCCACTTCCTTGACCTCGGCGAGGTTGAACGACGCCACGCGGACGCCGCGGCGCGGCTCGCTGACGGCCAGGCCCTGCGCTTCGAGACGACGGAACGCCTCGCGCACCGGCACATGGCTGGCGCCGAACTCCTCGGCGACATGATCCTGGCGCAGACGGGCGCCGGGCTCGATCTCGCCGGCAATGATCCGCTCGGCCAGGGCGCGGCTGATCCGCACCGCCAGCGTGTCTTCCTTGGGCTTGCTCATGTTTTATAGATAATTTCTTGCGCGCGGATTGTCGATGGCGGCGAGCCACGCGAAAGGCCAGGGCCGGGCCAAGGGAACGGGTTTTGCGAAACGGCCGCGGCTCGCTATCTTATGGGGAACATGCGGGCGGCCGCCGACAAGGAACGGGGGCGGCTTCCTCGGCGCTGGTCGCGTCGTGGCAGCGAACAGCCAGCCTGCACCGGCTCGACCCGGCCGAGCGGCGCCTCCCCAATCGATTGAGCGATCGCGAGCTGACAGCCGTCCGGCAACGGATGGAGCCCCTGCTTCGGGCGGCGCAGGCGAGCCTCGACCGCCTCTATTTCGCCGTCGGCGGCATGGGCTGCTGCGTGCTGCTCGCCGATCGCGACGGCATCCCGGTCGAGCGGCGCGGCGCCGTCGGCGACGACGAGACCTTCGAGGATTGGGGCCTCTGGACCGGCTGCGTCTGGAGCGAGGAGAGCGAGGGCACCAACGGCATCGGCACCTGCCTCGTCGAGCAGCGCGTGCTGACCATCCATCGCCAGCAGCATTTCTTCACCCGCAACACGGCGCTCTCCTGCACCACCGCGCCGATCTACGACCACGAGGGACGCCTCGCCGCCGCGCTCGACGTCTCCTCCTGCCGAAACGACCAAACGGAGGATCTCTCCAATCTGGTCGCGATGGCGGTGACCGATGCGACGCGCCGCATCGAGGCGGAGAATTTCCGCCTCGCCTTCCCAGACGCCCGCATCGTCGTCGCCCCGACGCCGGAATGGTCGCCAAGCGCCCTGCTCGCCGTCGACAAGGACGATATCGTCGTAGGAGCGACGCGGGCCTCGCGCCAGGACTATCGCCATCGCGAAGCGCTGATCGGCCAGCCGCTGCCGCTCGGCGACGTCGCCGGCGAGGCACGCTTCGGCGACGAGCTCCGCCACGCCGAACGGGCCATCCTCGAACGGGCGCTGCAGCGCTCCGGCGGCAATGTGACGGCGGCGGCCCGCCAGCTGGGCGTGTCGCGCGCCACCCTGCATCGCAAGCTCGGCAAGCTCGGGCTCGAACGTCCGCACTGAATATTGCGCTGCAACCGGGTATTGCGCCGCACAGTGTCGCAAGGGTGAGACAGTTTCGTCGATCCCTGCGACACGGCAGGGCTGACACCGGCCGCGGGCCGGGCAAACTCCCTCCCATGACGCCCACTCAGCGTCGACCAAGGGAGGTCAGCATGAACAAGCCGGAATTCACCCGCGCCACCAAGGCGCCCTTCGCGCCCCGCTACGACAACTATATCGGCGGCAAGCGCGTACCGCCCGTATCGGGCCGCTATTTCGACAACACCTCGCCCGTCAACGGCCGCGTGCTCTGCGAGATCGCCCGTTCGGAGGCCGCCGACATCGAACTGGCGCTCGACGCCGCCCACGCCGCCAAGGACGCCTGGGGCCGCACCAGCCCGGCCGAGCGCGCCCTGCTGCTGAACCGCATCGCCGACGTCATGGAGGAGAACCTCGCGACGCTGGCGCTGGCCGAGACCTGGGACAACGGCAAGCCAATCCGCGAGACCACCGCCGCCGACATCCCGCTCGCGATCGACCATTTCCGCTACTTCGCCGGCGCCGTTCGCGCCCAGGAAGGCGGTATCTCCGAGATCGACTACGACACCGTCGCCTATCACTTCCACGAGCCGCTCGGCGTCGTCGGCCAGATCATTCCGTGGAACTTCCCGATCCTGATGGCCGTCTGGAAGCTCGCCCCGGCGCTCGCCGCCGGCAATTGCGTCGTGCTGAAGCCGGCCGAGCAGACCCCCGCCTCGATCCAGGTGCTGCTCGACCTTATCGACGGCATCCTGCCCGCCGGCGTGCTCAACGTCGTCAGCGGCTTCGGCCTCGAGGCGGGCAAGCCGCTCGCCTCCAACCCGCGCATCGCCAAGATCGCCTTCACCGGCGAGACGACGACCGGCCGCCTGATCATGCAGTACGCCTCGCAGAACCTGATTCCGGTGACGCTGGAACTCGGCGGCAAGTCGCCCAACATCTTCTTCGCCGACGTCGCCGCCGAGGACGACGATTTCCTCGACAAGGCGATCGAGGGCTTCGTCATGTTCGCGCTGAACCAGGGCGAGGTCTGCACCTGCCCGAGCCGGGCGCTGATCCACGAGAAGATCTATGACCGTTTCATGGAGAAGGCGCTGAAGCGCGTCGCGGCGATAAAGCAGGGCGACCCGCTCGATCCCTCGACCATGATCGGCGCGCAGGCCTCCAGCGAGCAACTGGAGAAGATCCTCTCCTATCTCGACATCGGCCGGAAGGAAGGCGCTGAGGTGCTGGCCGGCGGCGCCCGCAACGAACTGCCGGGCGACCTCGCCGGCGGCTACTACGTGCAGCCGACCGTCTTCCGCGGCCACAACAAGATGCGCATCTTCCAGGAGGAGATCTTCGGGCCGGTGGTTTCGGTCACCACCTTCAAGGACGACGCCGAGGCGCTCTCGATCGCCAACGACACGCTCTACGGCCTCGGCGCCGGCGTCTGGACGCGCGACGGCAACCGCGCCTACCGCTTCGGTCGCGCCATCCAGGCCGGCCGCGTCTGGACCAATTGCTACCACGCCTACCCGGCCCACGCGGCCTTCGGCGGCTACAAGCAGTCCGGCATCGGCCGCGAAAACCACAAGATGATGCTCGACCACTACCAGCAGACCAAGAACATGCTGGTCAGCTACTCGCCGAAGAAGCTCGGCTTCTTCTAGAACGGCTCCTCCCCAGACTGGCACCGCGCGGGCGCTCCGCGCGGTGCATTTTTCCTGCGGGATCGGGCCGGAAGGTAGCGGAGGCCATCATGGCAGAAGGTTCGGAAAACCGCGTCACCGCGACCCCGGCGGCGCAGAAGCTGCTGGACGAGATCATCGCCGATCACGGCCCGGTGCTGTTCCACCAGTCGGGCGGCTGCTGCGACGGCTCGTCGCCGATGTGCTACCCGCGCGGCGACTTTCTCATCGGCGACCGCGACGTGCTGCTCGGCACGATCGGCGACACGCCCTTTTATATCGGCGCTGCGCAATACGAGGTGTGGAAGCACACCGAACTGACGATCGACGCGATCGACGGTCGCGGCGGCATGTTCTCGCTCGACAACGGCCGCGAGCGCCGCTTCCTGGTCCGCTCGGATATCTGCGCGGTCGACTGAGGCGCCCCTCCACACCGCCGGCGGTCCGGCATGGAACAGTCGCACCAGCGCCGACAGGCAACCTGAACCTGCAGGCAGAGTGCTGCATCGCAACAACATCTCCCGCACCAAGCATATTCTCGCGGGCCGAAACTCAGCGGATACGGGAAAAGCAAACCAATCCATCCGTCGTTTCATTGACGACAATTCTGTCTCATGGGACATTTTAGACGATCCGTTCTAGAGCTTTCGTCGATCGTAATGACCATTATCTCTCACAAGCACCGCTTCATTTTCCTGAAGTCGCGAAAGACCGCGGGCTCTTCGGTCGAGGGATGGCTGGCGCCGCTACTCGGCCAGATGGATCTCGTCATCACCAGCGACGAAAACCGCCGCCTGCCGGTTCTCAGCACGCCTCATCCAGTCACCCGCCTGGCGGCCATCGAACGCCCGTTCAAGAAGGCTTTGCGCCTGGTTCGCCCGGGATTTCGGCTAGACCAACACTCGGAAGCGATGGAAGTGCGCCGCAGCGTCGGAGAGGACGTCTGGCGGAGCTACTACAAGTTCAGCATCGAACGGCAGCCCTGGGATCGCCTGCTCTCGCTCTGGTCCTGGCGCCAGCATCGCCTCAAGCGGGAGATCTCCTTCGACCACTTTCTCGATCGGATCGAGAGCAATGACGGCGATCCGCTCGTGCAGTACTGGTCGAATATTCCAGCCTATGCAGACGAGAGCGGCTCGATCATTGTCGACACTGTGCTAGACTATTCCAAGCTCACCTGCGAATTGGAGGGTGTCGCAAAGCGGCTGCGGCTTCCCTTGTCGGTCGATGACTTGCCGCGGCACAAATCAGGCATTCGGGTCAAGAGCCGCTCGGTCGAGAGCCTGTCCCGGGAGCAGATCCAGCGGGTGAGCCGGATCTGCCGGGCCGAAATCGAAATGTTCGGCTGGGAAGAGCCGAAATGCATGCAGCAGGCCCTGGCCGGATGACATGGCGGGGACCCTGTCCATCTCGGGGCGCCTAGATCCGGCGCCGCCGAAATAGCGGATTTCCTGCGCATCGGAATTGTCAACTGATCAGGTGGACAGTGGCAATGCGGATACGCACGTGGGATCGCACATAGGTGGGCGACCTCTGCGAAGGGAGCGCCCGGGAATGAACTGACTGCCTCGGCTGCGGTCACTTCTTTTGTTCCGTTGAACCTTGATCCGAGACGGTTCACGCGAATTTCGCATCACGCTTGGGACTGGGAGGCGGAAATGCAGAGAGTAGCTCGATACATCGAAGACCTGTCGGATGAGCTCAGCCATCTGGCCCGGCAGCACGAAATGCACGACCTCGCCTATCTGCTCAGGATGGCAGCCGAGGAGGCCAGGGCCACGGCGGAGCGGACCGTCGTGATGGCACCCGTCAAGCCGGCTTCCACGCGCAGCGCGCAAGACTGCCCCGACATCCGGAGCTGATGGCGACCCGTCATCACGACGGCATCCGCCCCGCAGCACGATGACGGATGTCGCGCCGCGCCGGCGGACGATTCGTACTGCGCCGACAGCCGAGGCGCGCCGCGCCGACGGACTTCGCGCGCCCGCAGCCAGACGCGCTCGAATGCCCACCCCGAGGGTGACAGGGCAACGGCCGGAATCACGTCGCAGATAGAGGACTGGCGTCCCGCTCCGGGAGACGCGACGCCTGGCGTGGGATGCCCTCCCCCGCCCCCAAAGTAGTTCAGTATTCGATCTATCTCCGCCGTCCGCCTTCGCCGGGCCGGGAGCTTTTTTCTGGACGCGCCCCAGTCATGCAGAACATACTTCTTGCATCTCAACGGGGCTGATTCTGATATGTCTCGGACGATAGTCGGTGCCTTTGCTTCGATGCAGCTTGCGCGCTGCAAGCCGAGGACAGAATCGCAACGGAAGCCCGGCGGCTCCACAAGCAAGGCTCGCTCGCCACGTCCAAAGCTGGCAGGAGACCGGCCCTCCTTCCACGACAGACGAACTCAAGGAAGACCCGGCGCATCTCGATGGGCCCGGCCCCGTCGAGCGGCCTCGTTGGGACCGGCACGACAGGGGGAATTCGCATGACAAGCTCGATCCGGCTCGCCCTCATGGCGACCGTCGCCTTCGCGCTTCAGGGTGGCGCCGCCCGCGCGGAAGACGATGCCGAACTCGCCAAGCAGCTCGCCAATCCGATCGCCAACCTCATCAGCGTGCCGTTCCAGGGCAATTATGACTGCTGCTTCGGGCCGAGCGACGCGGGCCAGTACACGCTCAATCTCCAGCCGGTCGTTCCCGTCACCCTGTCGGAAGATCTGAGCCTCATCGTCCGCACCATCGTGCCGACGATCCAGCAGGGGGAACTGGCGCCCGGCTATGGCAGCCATTTCGGCCTTGGCGACACGACGCAGAGCTTCTTCCTCGCGCCGGCCCTGAAAGATGGCTGGGTTTTCGGCGCGGGCCCCGCCTTCCTCTGGCCGACGGCCACGGAAAGCGAACTCGGCAACGGCGTCTGGGGCGCGGGTCCGACGGCGATCCTGCTCCGGCAGATGAATGGCTGGACCGTGGGCGTGCTGGCCAACCAGATCTGGTCCTACGCCGGGCCGAGCGACCGCGACGACTACAGCAAGGCCTTCATCCAGCCGTTCCTGAACTACACCTTCCCCGATACGACGTCGCTGATCCTGAATACCGAATCGACCTACGACTGGCAGTCCGGCGAGTGGACCATTCCGATCAATTTCGGCGTCAGTAAGATCTTCAAGTTCGGCGACCAGCGCGTCAGCCTCGCGGCGATGGGACGCTATTACGCCGTCGCGCCCGAGAATGGGCCGGAATGGGGAGCGCGCCTCGTCGCCACCTTCCTGTTCCCGAAATAGCGTCAGGCATAACAACACTGCCCATCGCCCCCACGCGGACGCATCCCGGCTGCGACGGCCATTTCATCTAGCCGGCTTGCACCCCTCGGCCGGAAATCGACCCGGCCGGGGGACATTCGCTGCGTCAATCAACCGACGTCCCACCTGCCCGCCGGAAGCGCGGACAGGAACCTGGACGAGAGCCGGCATGCGCTTTGGCCCCCAACCTTGTTGCGAGGTCGGGGGCCGCGACGCATCAATCGTGGCCCTTGGCCATGAAGTCCTTGACGATGTTGGACATGTCGAAGGAGGTGCCGCCCTGTACCGGCGGATAGTCCGCCAGCGTCTGCAGATGCTCCTGCATCAGGACATTCATCGGCTGGATCAGCCAGGAGACCTTCTGCATCAGATGGCCATAGGCATCCGGTGAATCGAAGCTCTCGAACGGGTCCATGCGGATATTGAAGACCAATGGCACCGTCCTCGGGATGACGTTCGCGTAGTAGTCTTCCTTCGTGGAGAAATGGAACTTCCACGGCCCCATCCGGACCGCCGTCAGCTTGCTCTCATAATAGTGGAAGATGTGATCCCTCTGGGAGGTCTCGCTCTCCCCCTTCCAGTAGGGCAGGTTGTTGACGCCGTCGATATACTGCTTCTTGTCTTTCATCACCTGGGCGTTGACGTCATCGACGCCCGCGGCGGCGGCCAGCGAGGTGAACATGTCCTGATGCGCCTGGATGCCGTTCAGGACCTTGCCCTTCGGCAGTTCGGCTGGCCAGCGCAGCATCGAGAGGACACGGACGCCGCCTTCATAGGTCGTCATCTTCTCGCCCCGGAACGGCGTCGTGCCACCATAGGGCCAGGACGTATGCTCGGGGCCGTTGTCCGTCGAGTACCAGACGATCGTGTCCTCGGCGAGACCCTGGCTATCGAGCCAGTCCAGCACCAGACCGACGTCGTGGTCATGCTGCAGCATGCCCGAGCCATGGATGTCGGCCTCCGACGTCATGGTCTCCGCCGCGTAGCGCCACTCGTCGTTGAGGCGCGTGTAGAGGTGCATGCGGCTCGTGTTCAGCCAGACGAAGAACGGCTCGTTCGCGTCCTTGGCGGCGCCCATGAAGGTGAGCGCCCGCGGAATCACCTCGCCGGCGTCGAAGTTCTTCATGCGCTCCTGGGTAAGCGGGCCGGTATCCTCGATCGTCTGCTTTCCGACGCGGCCAAAGCGGGGATCCTCGGTCGGATCGTCCTTGGTGGTAGCCTTGGCATGGAGGACGCCGCGGGTTCCGAAGCGCTTCTCATAGTCCTCGATATTGCCGGAGAACGCCTTGCCGAAGCGCTGGTAATCGCGCTGCTCGGATTCTTCCTGCGTGTTGAGGTGGTAGAGATTGCCGTAGAACTCGTCGAAGCCGTGCACCGTCGGCAGATGCTCGTTGCGATCGCCGAGATGGTTCTTGCCGAACTGACCGGTGCGATAGCCGGCCGACTTCATGACCTCGGCGAGGCAAGGCGACGCCGCCTGCAGGCCGAGCGACGATCCGGGCTGGCCGACCGTCGTCATGCCGGATCGGATCGGATACTGCCCCGTGATGAACGACGCACGGCCGGCGGTGCAACTCGGCTGGGCATAGTGATCGACGAAGCGGATACCCTCATTGCCGACACGGTCGATATTGGGCGTCGTGTAGCCCATCGTCCCCATGCCATAGGCCGAGACGTTCTGCCATCCGATGTCATCGCCCCAGATGA
>JAFKJZ010000098.1 GCA_017305815.1 Hyphomicrobiales bacterium | reverse complement strand
CCTGCTCGGCGGCGTCAGCATTTTCGGCGGATCTGGATCGCTGCTTGGCGTCTTTCTCGCGATCCTTCTCGTCCTCAATCTTCGAAACGGCATGGGTCTCGCCAATCTCACCGGCAATTCCCAGTCGATCGTGATCGGCGTTCTGCTGATCCTGTCGGCGGCGGTGCCGTTCCTCGTCTCGAAAGTTCGTTCCAGGGTAGCATAGGGAGGAAAATACCCATGAAAGCGAAGTTGTTGGCTGCCGCCGCGGCGATTTCCATGCTGGCGGGCTCGGTTGCGGTTGCACAGGACGCCGGCGCGGGGAAGCCGGTCGACATGGTGCTGCTGCCCAAATATCTCGGCATCATCGTGTTCGACCAGGCGAACAACGGCGCCCAGGAAGCCGCCACGGAGCTCAAGAACGAGCGTCCGCTGCAGTTCCTCGGCCCGACCCCGGAGAACAGCGTCGCCGGCCAGATCGAGATCGTCACCAACGCCACCACGCAGGGCGTCGGCGCGATCATGATCTCCAACAATTCCGGAGACCAGATCGCCCCGGCCGCCAAGGCGGCGCATGACAAGGGCATCAAGGTCGTCACCTGGGATTCGCCGATCCCGTCGGCCGAGGGCGAGGACGTCTTCGTCGCGCAGGTCGACTTCGACGAGACCGGCCGCGTGCTGGCCGACATGGCGCTGAAGATCCTGGGCGAGGCCGGCGGCGAGTTCGCCATCCTCTCCGGTTCGGCCGATGCGGCCAACCAGAATGCCTGGATCAAGTCGATGAACGAGGTGCTGAAGAGCGATCCGAAGTTCGCCTCGCTCAAGCTCGTCGACACCGTCTATGGCAACGACCAGGCCGAGACGAGCTATAATCTCGCGCTGGCGCTCGTCGACAAGCACCCGAACCTGAAGCTCATCGTCGCCCCGACCACAGTCGGCGCGCCGTCCGCCGCCAAGGCGCTGCAGGACGAGGGCCTCTGCGAGAAGATCAAGGTCACCGGTCTCGGCGTGCCGTCCGAGATGCTCTCCTACACGCAGAACGGCTGTGCGCCGGAATTCGCGCTCTGGAGCTTCAAGGATCTCGGCTATCTCGCCTACCAGACCGCCTATGCGCTGGCGACCGGCACCGTCAAGGCCGAGGAGGGCGCCGTGGTCAAGGCCGGTCGTCTCGGCGACCGCACCATCACCAAGGATCCGACCCGCGAGAAGGGCCTGCGCATCCTGATGGGACCGTTCTCGCTCTACAACGCCGAGAACGTCGAGGCCGCGGCCAAGGAGTAGCAAACCTGGAGGCGGCGCTTGCGCCGCCTCCGCCCATCCCGGCGGTGCATGCGGATAGGCGCCTCATCCGTTCAGGATGCGGTCGACCGCCGTGGCGCAGGCGAGCAGGTCCGCATCGCCGAAGCGCGGCCCGACGAGTTGAAGCCCGAGCGGCAGGCCCGAAGATCCGCTGAAGCCCGGCAGCGCCACGCAGGGCGCATGCAGCGCCGACCACATCTTGTTGAAGCGCGACGATCCTGTCCCGTCCGCCCATGATGGCGCCTCGCCCGGCGCGCCCAGCGCCAGGATGGCATCGAGGCGCGGGCCGAAGAGGCCGTCGAAAAGCGTCCGGCGGCGGGAGATCCGCGCCGCCGCAGTCCAGATGTCCGCGCGGCCGATGCCGCGCGCGTTGGTCGCGATCGCAGCGAGATCGGGGTGGAGCGCCGCCCCGTGCCTCACATGCTCGTCGCGCAGCGAGAGATGGCCCTCGCCATACATCACCACTTCCTGGTCCGACGTCAGGGCGTCGAAGCTTGCCGGCAGATCGACGGGCCGGATTTGCATTCCCGCCCGGCGCAGGCGTCGCTCGGCTTCGAGCAACGCCTGTTGCATGTCGGGTGCGGCGTCTGCCCAATGCGGCCCCCTGCAGATCCCGATGACCCGGCCTGCCGCCGGCACTCGCGTTTCCTGCATCGGATCCGGCGCGGCGAGCGCCGCGAGCAGGAGCGACAGGTCGTCCACCGACCGCGCAAACCAGCCGATCGTGTCGAGCGACGGGGCGAAGGGGCTCATGCCCTCGCGCGCGACGGTGCCGAATGTCGGTTTCAGGGCGTAGATGCCGGTGAAGGCGTCCGGCCTGATCTGCGAGCCCCCGGTCTGGGTGCCGATGGCGAGCGGAACCATGCCCGCCGCAACGGCCGCGGCAGAGCCCGAGGACGAGCCGCCCGGGCTGCGTGCGGGATCGCGCGGATTGCGCGTCGGCGGGATCGCGCCGGCGGCCGCGAAGGCGACGGTCTCGGTCTTGCCGACGATGACCGCTCCCTGCCGGCGCAGGAGGGCGACGACCCGCGCGTCGCGCTCCGCGATCCGCGGCGCCCGGTAGGTCACGCCATGTCCCGTCGGCATGCCCCGCACATCGATGACGTCCTTGATGGCGACGGGAACGCCGCAGAGCAGGCCGGGCCCTTCGCCCGTGGCGGTCGCTTCCGTTCGTCTCGCGTCGGCGAGACGGGCCTCGGCCCGCGCCGCCTCGACATCGACATGGCAGAAGGCCCGGATCGTTGCGTCATGGCGGGCGATGGCGGCAAGGCAGCTCTCGAGCAGATCGACGGCCGAGAGCTCTCCCGAAGCCATCGCCGACAGGGCCCCGGAGGCGGGGAGGCCGGCGCCGTCGATCAACCGGCCGCCTTCTGGTCGATCGAGAGTTCGGCCGCCAGCAGCTTCTTCGTGTAGGCTTCGCTCGGCGTCTCGAAGATCCTTTCGGTCTCGCCATATTCCACGATCTTGCCGAGATGCATCACCGCCACCTTGTGCGCGAGCGAGCGGACCGAGTTGAGGTCATGCGTGATGAAGAGCGCCGACAGGCTCATCCGCGTCTGCAGATCGCGGATGAGGTCGATGATCTGCGCCCGCACGCGGATGTCGAGCGCCGTCGTCGGCTCGTCGAAGACGACGAAATCGGGCGTGGTGGCGAGCGCCCGCGCAACCCCGACGCGCTTCTGCTCGCCGGCCGTCAGTTCGTGCGGATAGCGGCCGGCGAAAGCGGGATCGATATGCACGGCCTCGAGCAATTGCGCGACCCGCCTGGCGCGCTCGCCTCTTGTCATCGGATCCAGCAGACGGAACGGTTCCGAAAGCAGGTCGGCGACCCGCCAGCGCGGATTGAGCGCCACATAGGGCTCCTGGAACACCATCTGGATCCGCCGCCGCAGCGGCCGGAACTGGCGTTCGGACATGTCGGAGACGTCGGTGCCGTCGAAGAAGATCCGCCCGTTGGTCGAATTCAGGAGGCGAAGGATGCACTGGCCCGTGGTCGTCTTGCCCGAGCCGCTTTCGCCCACCAGCGCCAGCGTCTCGCCCCGCGCGATCGAGAAGCTGACGCCGTCGACGGCGCGGATCGGTCCGGCATTGCCGGAGGTGGCGAAATGCATGGTGAGGTCGCGCACGTCGAGCAGGTTCCGCTGCCTGTCGTTCCGCTCCGGCGACCGCATGGCCGGTCGGGCGCGTGCGGCCGCGACGAGTTCGCGGCTGTAGTCCATCGCGGGACGTTCGAGGAACGCCTCCACGCTGCCCGTCTCGATCAGCTTGCCGCCCCGCATCACCGCGACGCGGTCGCAGTAGTGGCGGACGATGCCGAGATCATGCGTGATCAGAATCGCCGCCATGCCGCGTTCCCGGCAGCGCCGCACGAGATTGTCGAGAACCTGCGCCTGGACGGTGGCATCGAGCCCGAGCGTCGCGTCATCCGCCAGCAGGACCTTCGGGTTGGCGACCAGCGCCATGGCGATCACCACGCGCTGGGCCATGCCGCCGGACAATTCGTGCGGATAGGCGGCCGCGCGCTCTTCCGCATTGGTGATGCCGACATCCTGCAGGAGGGCGATCGCCGCCGCCCGCGCCTCCGGCCGGCTCATCCTGCTATGCGCCCGCGCTACCCGGGCAATCTGCTTGCCGACGGGCACGACGGGATCGAGCAGGGATTTGGCATTGGTGCCGATGATGGCGATGTCGCCGCCCCGGAGCTGGCGCATTTCCGATCGCGACATGCCCGAGACGGACTTGCCGCCATAGGTGATGTCGCCCTTCAGCAGGCGCCCGCCCTTCGGCAGCAGGCCGAGGATCGCCTGGGCGAGCAGCGACTTGCCGGCTCCCGTCTCGCCGACGACCCCGAGGATCTCATTGGCGCGCAGCGCGAGCGAGATTCCGTCGAGGGCGAGCCGGTCGCCTTCGAAGCCGACGCTGACATCGTCCAGACGGAGCACGGATTCGGCCGCTTGGCCCTGCCGTGGCGCCGGTGCCGGCGTTTCGTTCGCATCACGCATTTTGGCCGGCCTCGCTGTGGGTGCGCGGATCGAGCAGCGTGCGCGTCGCCTCCGAAACCAGCGCGAAGGAGAGCACCGAGAGAACGATGGCGACGCCGGGGAACAGTGCGATCCACCAGATGCCGAGGATCATCTGCTGCGATCCCGAACTCACCATCAGCCCCCACTCCGGCGACGGCATGCGCACGCCCGCGCCGATGAAGGAGAGGCCGGCCGTCAGCAGGATCGCCATGCCGAGCGCGATCGAGATCTGCACGATCACCGGCGTCATCGCGTTGGGCAGGATATGGCGGAACATGATCGCCGCATCGCCTGCGCCGCTGCACCTCGCCGCCGTGATGAACGGGCGTTCCCGGAGGGACAGCACCTCGGCCCGGACCAGGCGGGCGAACATCGGCACGAAGAGAAAGCCGAGAACGATCGCGACGCTCCAGATCTCCTGTCCCATCACGGCGACAAGCGCCATGCCCAGCACGAAGACGGGAAAGGACTGGATGAAGTCGAACACGCGCATGACGAGCGCGCTGAGGATGTTGCGGTAGTAGCCGACCAGCAGCCCGAGCGTGACTCCGGCGAGGAGCGAAGCGAAGACCGCCACGAAGCCGATCAGGAGATTGACGCGCGTCGCGTAGACGACGCGGGAAAAGACATCCATGCCCACCTCGTCGGTGCCGAACCAGTGCAGCTCGCTCGGCGGCTGCATGGCGTCGAGCAGATTGGCCTCGACCGGCGAATAGGGAGCGATCCAGGGCGCGAACAGGATGGCGAACAATTGCAGGGTCAGCAGCGACAGGCCGATCAGCGCGCCGGGACGCGCTGCGAGTTCGCGCAGGAGAGCTTTCCACGTCAAGGATCAGATCCTAATCCGGGGGTCGGCGATCTCGTAGAGGATGTCGGCGACCGAATAGACGATGAGGATGAAGGCGGACGAGACGAGCACGAAGCCCTGCAGCGCCGCGTAGTCGCTGTTGATGACCGCCTGCACGGCGTACTGGCCGAGACCGCCCCAGGAGAACAGGGTCTCGACCAGCACCGCCGCGCCGAGCAGGAAGCCGAAGGTGAAGCTGGCGATCGTGATGATCGGCGGCAGGCTGTTGCGCAGGCCGCTCAGGATGATCTGCGGCTCGGTCAGGCCGCTGGCGCGCATGTGGCGCACGAAATCGGATTCATAGACGCCGCCGAATACCGTCTGCGCCATCTTCATCACGGCGCCGGCGTTGACGGCCGTGATGGTCAGGACGGGAAGAACCAGTCGGCCGAGCGCCGACCAGAGATTGGTCCAGTTGCCGGAGGCGAGGCTGTCGAGGGTGTAGAAGCCGGTGATCCGCACCGGCGGGGACAGCATCGGATCGATGCGGCCGAACGGGGCAGGCGCCCAGCCGAGCAGGTAGAAGAAGACGAAGATCAGGATCAGCGCCATCCAGAAGTCGGGAATGGCGCCGGCGGCGAGACCGTAGAGGCGGGCGCCGTAGTCGACGACGCCGCCCTTGCGCACGACCGAGACGACGGCGATGCCGATCCCGATGATCAGGGTCAGGATCATCGCGCAGGTGATGAGCTCGAGCGTGGCGGGCGCGCGTTCGGCGAGGTCCGTCAGGATCGGGTTCGAGGTGAAGGGCGACGTCCCGAGATCGCCCCGGAACACGTTCTCGACATAGGTCATGAACTGCGTCCAGACCGGCTTGTCGAGGCCGAGGCGCTCGCGGTAGAGCGCGATCGAATCCTCGGTCGCGAAATTGCCGAGCATCAGCCGGGCGGGATCGCCGGGTAGCATGCGCACCAGCAGGAACGTCACCAGCATCACGCCGAACATCTGCGGGATGATCAGCGCCAATCTCGTCAGGACGATCCTGCTGACGCGCGGCATGCGCCGCCAGACGGCCAGGATATTCATGGTCGACCTCGTGGCTTGCTAGGCTTTCCGGCCGCGGCAATTGCCGCGACCGCCGGCGGGCAGGAAGGGCCCGGCGCCGGGGCGCCGGGGCCGGCAGGGATCACTCCTTGTGGAAGTCGAACCACGCATTGCCGTTCGGCGTGTACCAGGAGTAGCCCTTGATGTTGTCACGCAGGGCGAGCTGGTAGCCGGGGTTGAAGAGGAACACCCAGGGTGCGTTCTCGACGACCAGTTCCTGCACCCGCTTCATGTCGGCGAGGCGCGCGGCCTCGTCGGTCGCCGTCAGGTTCTTGTCGATGAGCTTGTCGACTTCCTCGTTCTTGAAACGCGAGAAATCGACCATCGAGGCGCTGTTGAGCCAGAGGTTGGTCACATAGGCCGCATCCGGCACGATCGCCATGTCGCGCAGGAAGTACATCGGGATCGTGCCCTTCGAATAGCGCTCGACGAGCGTCGAGCTCGGCAGCTTGTTGAGCTGCACGTCGATGCCGGCGCGGGCGAAGGCGGTCTTCAGGATGACGGCGATCTGCTCCTCGATCTCGTCGCCCGTGCGATAGCCGAGCTCGGTCTTGAAGCCCTCGGCCAGCCCGGCCTCGGTGAGCAGCGCCTTCGCCTTCTCGACGTCCTCCGAATAGGCGAAGAACTCGTCGGTGTAGCCCGGATAGATCTCGGAAACGGGGCTCTTCGTCTGGCGCGCCGTGCCGAAGTAGATCGCCTTGCCGATCTGGTCGCGCGGCACCAGGTAGTTCAGCGCCTGGCGGACCTTGGGGTTGGTGAAGGGCTCGATCGTGTTGTTGAGATCGATGCGGTGGATGTAGTTGCCGAAGACCTTCTCGACCTTGACCTTCGGGGCCTTGCTCAGCAGGTCGAGCTCACGCGGCAGCAGCCATTCGGCCACGTCGATCGAGCCCGCCTGCAGGGCGGCCACGCGGTTCGACGAGTTCGGGATCTCGCGGAAGATCACCTTCTTCAGCTTCGGCGCGCCGCGGTAATAGTCGTCGTTCGCCTCATAGACGATCTCGCGGCCCGGCGTGTAGGTCGTGACCTTGTAGGGCGAATAGGAGGCGGTGTTGGTCGACAGCCAGGTCTGGCCGACCGGATCGGCGTCCGTCAGGTGCTTCTTCACTTCTGTCGCGTCGATGATGCCGAGGTCGGAGTTGACCCAGAGCCGTTCGATCAGCGGCGACGGGCCCGGGAGCTGGACCTTGACCGTCCTGTCGTCGATCTTCTGGAACGCCGTGTCGAAGTCCTGGATCTTCAGCATCTGGTGCATGTACCAGTAGAAGGTCGCCTTCAGGTCCCAGCCGCGCTTGAACGTCCACATCACGTCGTCGGCGGTCAGCGTGTTGCCGGCATGGCTCTTGGCCGGGCGCAGCTTGAAGGTGATGCTGGTCCGGTCGGGCGAGACTTCCCAGCTTTCGGCGAGC
>JAFKJZ010000701.1 GCA_017305815.1 Hyphomicrobiales bacterium | reverse complement strand
ACGCCGAGTCCATCGGCGCCCCGGCGCCATGCGCCAGCAGGATGGTCGCCCGCGCGTCTTCCGGGCCATCGAAGAGAAAATTTCCTGTCATCTCGCCGCCCTCGCCTTCCCACATTCGAAGGCGCAAGTTTCGCCCATCCTTCAGGACGGCTCAATGCGGCCCTCCCACGCCCGGGGAAGCCCCGACACGCACGGATCACGGCGATATGTAGAAAGGGCGATTCGGCCGCGTGGTAGTCCTAGCGTGACGGCTGGCGGGCTGTTGCCCATCCCCGGAACGCAGGAGAGATCATCATGAAATCTTCAGCCTTGGGTCGTGCCCGACTGGCCGGCCTCGCCGTGATCGTGGCGATGACCACACTGATGGCCACCTCGCCCGGCGAGGCCGTCGTCTATTGCCGCGCCGGCGCCTATGTCAGGGGCTGCGTCCAGCGCCCGCCTGCGGCGGCGCCCGCCGTCCGCTGCGGCCATGTCGGCTATACGCGCGGCTGCGTCGTCCGCTAGGCCCTATCCGAGAGAACGCAGCGCTGGCGCCGCGTCCGCTCAGTGCGGCTTCATCGCCTCGGCCAGCGTCGCCAGGGCGCGCTGCGCCTCGCGCGAGCCGGTGCCGGCGACCGCGACGAAGATCGTCTTGGCGTCGTTCCAACGGCGCAGGTGAAAGTAGGACCAGCCCCGCATCATCATCAGGTCGTTCTGCTCGGGTGCGATGCGCGAACGCTCGTCGAGCATCAGGAGCGTCTCGATGTAGCGGCCATCATTGTAGGAGCCGATGGCGCGCTGGGTCAGGATCTCGGTCTTGAGCTCGATCGCGCGCTGGACGGTCTGCGAGGTCTGCGCGGCGGAAGCCGCTGCCTGGTCGGTCAGCCCGGCGCGCAGATAGGCGAGCGTCTTGCCATAAGCGGCGTCCTGCGCGACCTGGCCGTAGCTGGTGCGGAGCGCGACGTCGAACGCGTCGGCCGCCTCGATCGGACGGTTCAGGTCCATCAGGCACCAGCCGCGATTGAGCGCGCTCATCGACGAAAGCAGCGCCGGACGCACTTCGCCGGTGCAGGTGCGGCCGCTGCTGCGGGAGGCATTGCGCGGGGCGGCGCGGCGCTCGGCCGGCTGGGCAGCGGCCTGCTGCCGGCGAGCCGGACGCGCCGCCGGGGCGGGATCCGCCGGGATCCGCTGCCGGGCCGCCTTCGGATCCGCCAGCGCGGCGATGCGCGGCGAACGCGGACCCCACTCCCGGATGATCTTCTCGAAGCCGGCCTTGTCCTTGAGCTTCTGGTTGGCGAGCGCCAGGCCATAGGCGGAGGGCTCGTCGTTCGGCATCAGCGACAGCGCGGTGGCGAACCAGCGGGCGGCGATCGCCGTCTGGCCGATCTTGTAGGCGTACCAGCCGAATTCCTGCGCGCCGGGGCCATACTTGGCGTCGCTGATCGCGGTGGCCATGCGGGTCAGCACGTCGCGCTCCAGCTTCACCGGCGGATCGATGGCGAGCGTGGCGGTCGCGACGACGAGATAGGCGTCGGTGTTTTCCTTGGTGGCCTCGCGCCACTTGTAGGCAGCGGTTTCGGCATCGACGGGCCGCTTCAGCGCATTCAGCACATAGGCATAGCCGCGCGCGATCTCCGCCGTGTCGGCTCGCCCCTTGGCGAGTTCGAACCACTGCGCCGCACGGGTCGGGTCGTTGTGCTGGAACCAGTAGGAGCCGAGAAGCACCGCATCGTCCGGGCCCGTGCCCTCCCGCACCAGCCGCTCGACGAGCGCGATATCGTCGGGCGCGACTGCGAGGCTCGGATCCTTGGCGCCGGCGGCGAGGCGGCGCCGGGCCAGGTCGCCCT
>JAFKJZ010000097.1 GCA_017305815.1 Hyphomicrobiales bacterium | reverse complement strand
AGCCGAGCACGTTGTTGTGCTTGATCTTCAGCGCCTTGATGTCGGTCTCGGCCGAATAGGTCGCCTGCAGCCCGGCGATCACCTGCCGGCTTTCGTCGCGCAGCGCCCGCGTGGTGTCGAGATCGGCGTCATAGCCGGGCCGCACGAAGCCGCCGTCGCGCTTCAGGAGCGGCAGCTCGTCGGCCAGCGCCGCCGCCAGCTCGGCCGCGAGATCGTGCGGCGCGCCAGCCAGCACGGCACAGGCCTCGGCCAGTTCGTCGGGCAGCGCCTGACCGTCGCCGCCCAGGATCTCGGCGAGCCGCGCCGCCGCGTCGAGGGAGTAGCGGATGCCGGCGAGGTCGCGCGGGCCGCCGCGATTGAGCGACAGGCGCGACAGGGCGCGGGCAAGATCGGGGCTCGCCGCCAGCGCCTCG
This sequence comes from Hyphomicrobiales bacterium, assembly GCA_017305815.1. Lineage (GTDB taxonomy): Bacteria > Pseudomonadota > Alphaproteobacteria > Rhizobiales > Kaistiaceae > Kaistia > Kaistia nematophila. The sequence goes on along the minus strand of JAFKJZ010000097.1, from coordinate 7,222 downwards.
CGGATGGCGGCGCGGCGACGGCCCTGGCGCAGCAGATGGTCGAGCGCGTCGAGCCGGCGTTCGATCCGCTCCGGATCTGTGGAGGGGCTGGCGAGCCGCTCGGCCAAAAGCCGCGAGCCGGCGCCGGTGACGGTGCGATCGATGGCGGCAAGCAGGCTTCCGCGCCGCTCGCCCGAGAGCGTGCGGACGAGCTCCAGATTGGCGCGCGTCGCCGCGTCGATCAGCATCACCGCGCCATCGCTCTCGCGGACCGGGCGCGACAGCGGCGGTCGCTCGCTGATCTGCGTCTTCTCGACATAGGCGAGCGCCGCCGCGGCGGCCGAAAGCTCGACGCGCGAGAAGGAGCCGAGGCCGTCCAGCGTGCCGACTCCGTAATAGGCGGCAAGCCGCGCGCCCGCGGTCGAGCCGTCGAAGAAGGCGCCCGGCAGCGGCGTCACCGACACGGGCAGCTCGCGCACATAGGGGCCGAGCTCGTCATCGGCGAAGAAGCTGTCCGGCACCAGCAGCTCGCGCGGATCGACGCGGGCGATATCGGCGGAAAGACGCAGCTGGTCGGTCTCGGCGAGGCGGAAATCGCCGGTCGAGATGTCGATCCAGGCGATGGCGAAGCGATCGCTGCCATCCACCGCGCCGCCGCGCAGGCGGGCGACCGAGGCGAGGTAGTTGTTGCGGCCGGCCTCGAGCAACGTGTCCTCGGTCAGCGTGCCGGGCGTGACCAGGCGGACGACGCCGCGCTTCACCACCGACTTGCCGCCACGCTTCTTCGCCTCGGCCGGATCCTCCTGCTGCTCGCAGACCGCGACCCGATGTCCCAGCGCTATCAGCTTCTGCAGATAGTCGTTGGCGGCGTGGACCGGCACGCCGCACATCGGGATGTCCTCGCCGAGATGCTTGCCGCGCTTGGTCAGCGTGATGCCGAGCGCGCGCGACGCGATCTCCGCATCGTCGAAGAACATCTCGTAGAAGTCGCCCATGCGGTAGAAAAGCAGGCTGCCCGGGTTGGCTTCCTTGATCTCAAGGAACTGTTCCATCATGGGCGTCGGGCGGAGCGCGGCGGCGTCGGAGGTCGGGCTGGAGTCGAGCATGGCCGAACGCTAGCAAAACGTTGAAGGTGTTTCACCCTCGTCCGCGTGAAGGGCAGGCTTGAGATCACAGAAACCGGTGATATCGTCGCCGTCCACCAAACGAGACGGCTCATGCCGTCCGCCCCGGAAACGCCCACGCCGAGCTCCATACATGACCGAGACCAAACGCCCCGCCAAGAGCGGCCCTGCGCTGACCGACAAGGAGGCGCTGGATTTCCACGCCCTGGGGCGGCCCGGCAAGCTGGAAATTTCACCCACCAAGCCGATGGCGACGCAGCGCGACCTGTCGCTGGCCTATTCGCCCGGCGTCGCCGTGCCGGTGAAGGCCATCGCCGAGGACCCCTCCCGCGCCTTCGACTACACCACGCGCGGCAACCTCGTCGCCGTCATCTCGAACGGAACCGCCATCCTCGGGCTCGGCAATCTCGGCCCGCTCGCCTCAAAGCCGGTGATGGAAGGCAAGGCCGTCCTGTTCAAGCGTTTCGCTGACGTCGATTCGATCGACCTCGAGCTGGATACGGAGGACGTCGACGCCTTCGTCAATTCGGTGCGCTATCTCGGGCCGTCCTTCGGCGGCATCAATCTCGAGGACATCAAGGCGCCGGACTGCTTCATCATCGAGAGCCGCCTGCGCGAGCTGATGGACATCCCGGTCTTCCATGACGACCAGCACGGCACGGCGATCATCGCCACCGCCGGCATGATCAACGCGCTGCACCTGACCGGCCGTGACATCAAGACCACCAAGCTCGTCTGCAACGGCGCCGGCGCTGCCGGCATCGCCTGCATCGAGCTGGTCAAGGCGATGGGCATGCCGTCGGAAAACGTGCTGCTCTGCGACACCAAGGGCGTGGTCTACCAGGGCCGCACCGAGGGCATGAACCAGTGGAAGACGGCGCATGCGACGGCGACCGAGGCCCGCACGCTCGAAGACGCCATGAAGGGCGCCGACATCTTCTTCGGCGTCTCGGCCAAGGGCGCGCTGACGCCGGACATGGTCCGCTCGATGGCGCCGAAGCCGATCATCTTCGCGATGGCCAATCCCGATCCGGAGATCACGCCGGAGGAAGTGGCCGATATCCGCGACGACGCCATCATGGCGACCGGCCGCTCTGACTATCCGAACCAGGTCAACAACGTCCTCGGCTTCCCCTACATCTTCCGCGGCGCGCTCGACGTGCGCGCGACGACAATCAACGAGGAAATGAAGATCGCCGCGGCGCAGGCGTTGGCCGCGCTTGCCCGCAAGGACGTGCCCGACGAGGTCGCCGCCGCCTACCAGGGCGTGCGCCCGCGCTTCGGGCCGCAATACATCATCCCGGTGCCGTTCGATCCGCGCCTGCTGTCCGAAATCCCGGCCGCCGTCGCCCAGGCCGCGATGGAAACCGGCGTCGCCGGCAAGCCGATCGCCGACATCGGCGCCTACAAGATCGAACTCTCGGCCCGCCGCGACCCGATCGTCGGCACGCTGGCGCGCATCTATGAGCGCGTCCGCCGCAATCCGAAGCGCGTCGTCTTCGCCGAGGGCGAGGAGGAACAGGTGATCCGCGCCGCCGCCAGCTTCGTCGCCCAGGAGCTGGGCACGGCGATCCTGATCGGCCGCGAGGACATCATCCGCGAGACCGCGGCGAATGCCGGCATCGAGCTGGTCGACGGCATGGAGATCCACAATGCGCGGCTGTCGCAGCGCAATCCCGCCTATATCGACTTCCTCTATGCCCGCCTGCAGCGGCAAGGCTACCTGCACCGCGACAGCCAGCGCCTGATCAACACCGACCGCAACTATTTCGGCGCCACCATGGTGGCGCTCGGCGATGCCGACGCGATGGTCTCGGGCGTGACGCGCAACTATTCGACCGTGCTGCACGACGTGCGGAAGGTGATCGACACCCGCCCCGGCCACCGGGTGATCGGCGTCTCGATCGCGTTGGTGCGCGGCCGCACCGTCGTCGTCGCCGACACCGCCGTGCACGACATGCCGACGGGCGAGGAACTGGCCGACATCGCCATCGAGGCCGCCGGCGTCGCCAAGCGCCTCGGCTACGAGCCGCGCGTCGCCATGCTCGCCTATTCCACCTTCGGCCAGCCCGAGGGCGAGCGTTCGCGCCATGTGCGCGAGGCGGTGCAGATCCTGGAGAAGCGCCGCGTCGGCTTCGAGTTCGACGGCGAGATGGCGGCGGACGTCGCGCTCAATCCGAAGGCGATGGCGGCCTATCCGTTCTGCCGCCTGTCGGGCCCGGCGAACGTGCTCGTCATGCCCGCGTTCCACTCGGCCTCGATCTCGACCAAGATGCTGCAGGAACTCGGCGGCGCCACCGTGATCGGCCCGCTGCTGGTCGGCCTCGACAAGCCGGTACAGATCCTGTCGCTCGGCGCGCGCGACAACGACATCGTCAACATGGCGGCGCTCGCCGCCTTCAACGTCGGCGGCTGACGCAGATTTCGGGCGCGGACGGCCAGGCCGCCGCGCCCGTTACTTCCCGTGGCCGCTCAGCGCGCCACGCTGGCCGAATGGACGCGGCGAACGCCGGCGCGGTCCATCACCGCGATCGCCTTGGCCAGGGACCCCTCGGTGTCGATGGCGCGGCAGGCATCCTCGATCATCACCGTCTCGAAGCCGTGCTCGCGCGCATCCTGCGCCGTCCACGACACGCAGAAATCCGTTGCCAGGCCGACGACGAAGACCCGCTCGATGCTGCGCTCGAACAGGTAGCCGGTGAGGCCGGTCGGGGTCTTGCGGTCCGCCTCGAAGAAGGCCGAATAGCTGTCGGTGTGGGCGTGATAGCCCTTGCGGATGATCAATTGCGCGTGCGGGATGTCGAGGCCCGCCGCCAACGCCGCTCCCTGCGAGCCCTGGATGCAATGATCCGGCCAGAGCACCTGGGGCCCGTAGCGCAGGTCGATCGTCTCGAACGCGCTCCGCCCGGGATGGCTGGAGGCGAAGGAGATGTGGCCGGCCGGGTGCCAGTCCTGCGTGATCACCACATTCGCGAAGCGCCGCGCGAGATCATTGACCAGCGGCACGATAGCATCGCCATCCGTCACCGCCAGCGCGCCGCCCGGCAGGAAATCGTTCTGAATGTCGGTAACGATCAGCACGCTGTTTGAATCCGGCACGACGTTTCCTCTGTTGTCGCAGGAAGGTTCGAAGCCCTTAGTTAACCAACAATGGCCGGATCGGGAATAGCGCCGATCACTTTCGAGACCCGGCGCAACGTCAGATTGATCCGCCCGCCTTGCGACAGCAGGGTCGAGGTGGAGGGGTAGATCCGGTCCACCCCATGGAATGCAAGCCTCGATGCGCCGCCGAGCAGCACCACGTCGCCGGAGGCGAGCCGCAGCGAACGGGTCGGATCGCCGCGCTTGGCGCCGCCGATCCGGAACAGACAGGTGTCACCGAGCGAGACCGAAAGCACCGGCGCGCCGAATTCCGCCTCGTCGAGATCCTGGTGCAGGCCCATGCGCGCATCCGGCTCGTAGAAATTGACGAGGCAGGCCTCGGGCGGCGCGGGATAGTCGGCCAATTCCTGCCAGAGCTCGAGCAGCACCGGCGGAATGGGCGGCCAGGGCGCGCCGGTTACCGGATGGCTCGGCTGGTAGCGGTAGCCGGCCTGGTCCGAGACCCAGCCGAGGCTGCCGCAATTCGTCATCCGCACCGAGAACGGCTTGCCGGTACGCGGCATGGTCGGGCGGTAGAGGGGCGCGGCCGCGACGACGGCGCGGATCGCGTCACGCAAGGCCTCCTGCGTCGCGCGGTCGAGCCTTCCCGGCACGACGCGGAACCCATCCGGCGGTGACGCGGGCGGTGCGGTCATCGGCATTTCCTCACATTCGGTCCGGCAACCGCAGCTTGCCCCTCAATCAAGCGAGAGAGCCGCCTTGCGGCCGTTTAGGCATCTTCTTATATACGCGCTGAACCTGCGAAGGCCGGCACGTTTTGCCGACACCGCGCAAATCACAGTGTTCATGGGGGCCGTACGGGCAGTTGCCCGGCACGGCGGAAGCCTCGAAGAGGGTCCGCACGGCCCGCCGACAAGGAGAGAGAATATGGCTAAGGTCATCGGCATCGACCTCGGAACGACGAATTCCTGTCTCGCCGTCATGGACGGCAAGACCCCGAAAGTCATCGAGAACGCCGAGGGCGCGCGCACGACGCCGTCCATGGTCGCGTTCACGGACGACGGCGAAAAGCTGGTCGGCCAGCCGGCCAAGCGCCAGGCGGTCACCAATCCCGAACATACCTTCTTTGCGGTGAAGCGCCTGATCGGCCGCCGCTACGACGACCCGATGGTCGAGAAGGACAAGCACCTCGTTCCCTACAACATCGTACGGGGACCGAACGGCGACGCCTGGGTCGAGGTCGAGGGCGAGAAGTACTCCCCGGCCCAGATTTCCGCCTTCATCCTGCAGAAGATGAAGGAAACCGCCGAGGCCTTCCTCGGCACGCCGGTCGAGCAGGCCGTGATCACGGTTCCGGCCTATTTCAACGACGCCCAGCGTCAGGCAACCAAGGACGCCGGCAAGATCGCCGGCCTCGAGGTCCTGCGCATCATCAACGAGCCGACGGCGGCAGCGCTCGCCTACGGCCTCGACAAGAGCGAAGGCAAGACGATCGCGGTCTATGACCTCGGCGGCGGCACGTTCGACATCTCGATCCTCGAGATCGGCGACGGCGTCTTCGAGGTGAAGTCGACCAACGGCGACACTTTCCTCGGCGGTGAAGATTTTGACATGCGACTGGTCGGCTACCTCGCCGACGAGTTCAAGCGCGAACAGGGCATCGACCTGCGCGGTGACAAGCTCGCCCTGCAGCGCCTGAAGGAAGCCGCCGAAAAGGCCAAGATCGAGCTTTCCTCGGCCCAGCAGACCGAAATCAACCTGCCCTTCATCACGGCCGACGCCAAGGGTCCGAAGCACCTCGCGATCAAGCTGACCCGCTCGAAGTTCGAAGCGCTGGTCGATGATCTGGTGCAGCGGACCGTGGCGCCCTGCAAGGCCGCGCTGAAGGATGCGGGCCTTTCGGCCGGCGAGATCGACGAAGTGGTTCTGGTCGGCGGCATGACCCGCATGCCGAAGATCCAGGAAATCGTGAAGCAGTTCTTCGGCAAGGACCCGCACAAGGGCGTCAACCCGGATGAAGTCGTCGCCATGGGCGCGGCGATCCAGGCCGGCGTTCTGCAGGGCGACGTCAAGGACGTGCTGCTGCTCGACGTCACCCCGCTGTCGCTCGGCATCGAGACGCTCGGCGGCGTGTTCACGCGCCTGATCGAACGCAACACGACGATCCCGACGAAGAAGAGCCAAGTCTTCTCGACGGCTGAGGACAGCCAGTCGGCCGTGACCATCCGCGTCTTCCAGGGCGAGCGCGAAATGGCGGCGGACAACAAGATGCTCGGCCAGTTCGACCTCGTCGGCCTGCCACCGGCGCCGCGTGGCGTGCCGCAGATCGAGGTCACCTTCGACATCGACGCCAACGGCATCGTCAACGTCTCGGCCAAGGACAAGGGCACCGGCAAGGAGCAGCAGATCCGCATCCAGGCCTCGGGCGGTCTTTCCGACGCCGACATCGAGAAGATGGTCAAGGACGCCGAAAGCCACGCCGCCGAAGACAAGAAGCGCCGCGCCGTCGTCGAGGCGAAGAACCAGGGCGAGGCCCTGATTCATTCGACCGAGAAGTCGCTCGGCGAGTTCGGCTCGAAGATCTCGGCCGCCGACAAGTCGACGATCGAGACCGCGATCGCCGATCTGAAGACGGCGCTGGAGGGCGAGGATCCGGAAGCGATCCAGCAGAAGACCAACACGCTGGCCCAGGCTTCCATGAAGCTCGGCGAGGCGATGTACGCCGCGCAGCAGGCCGACGGCAGCGAAGGCAATGCCGAGAAGGCCGGCTCCGACGATGTCGTCGACGCCGACTTCGAGGAAGTCGACGACAACAAGAAGTCGTCCTGAGGCACGAATGCACGTCATGGAGGCCCGGCGCGCCGCGCCGGGCCTCTATCCTATCCAGGCGCGGGCCCAGCCCGTGCCCTCCACACTTGAGTTCGGCTCGGATCCTGAGTTCCAACTCGTTTGCACCACGGGCGCCGAATGGCAAAAGTCGATTATTATGAGTTGCTGGGCGTCGCGCGCGATTGCGA
>JAFKJZ010000096.1:7750-9733 GCA_017305815.1 Hyphomicrobiales bacterium | reverse complement strand
GCTGCAGCGGACGGGTCTTGTTGTAGGTCGGGGTCATGGCGATCACCTCGGCGATCGGTCCGACCAGGTAGTGCGCGAGATCGACCACATGCGTGCCGATGTCGCCGACGGAGCCGGAACCGGCGATCTTCTTCTGGAAGCGCCAGGACAGCGGCGAGTCGGGATCCGCGGACCAATCCTGCAGATAGGTGCCGCGGAAGTTCAGGATGCGGCCGATCCGGCCTTCCTCGATGAACTTCTTGGCGAGCGCCACGGCGGGCGTACGCCGGTAATTGAAGGCGACCATGTGGATGACGCCGGCGGCCTTGACGGCCTCGACCATCGCCCGCGCCTCATCGACGGTGCGCGCAAGCGGCTTCTCGCAGATGATGTGCTTTCCGGCCTTGGCCGCCGCGATGGCGATCTCGGCATGGACGTTGTTGGGCGTGCAGATGTCGACGACATCGATATCCGGCCGTTCAACCACGGCGCGCCAGTCCGACGACGCCTCTTCGAAGCCGTAGCGGCGGCGTGCTTCCTCGGCCGCGCCGTCGGTCACGTCGACCACGACCTTGCGATGGGGAATGGCCGGGGCAGGCCAGAAGAACATCGGCATGGAAGCATAGGCCATGGCATGCGCCTTGCCCATGAATCCGCCGCCGATCATGGCGACGTTCATCACTTTGGTCATCGGTTTTCTCCTGAAAGAGAGCGGCTTTGGCAAGCAGCAGCCGTCCGCCGCTCTGGCTGAGGCCGGTGCAGGTCGGACCGTTCAATGCGGCACGGGGCGCCCAGTGGCGCCCCGTGCGCCCGGGCCTTACTGGCCGAGGCTCTTCTTGACGTTGTCGGTCGCTTCGGTCGAATAGACTGCCTTCCAGCCGTCGAGCAGCGTGTCGCGCGTCACCGGGAGAGCCGGAAGCGCGACGAAGGCGGGAGCCTCCTTGCCAAGCAGACCGTAGCCGGCGAGCTTCGCCTCGACGACGCCGGCGTCATAGGGACGCTGAGCGCCGAGGCCCTTCACGAAGCCGTTCTGGGCCATGGAGATCGCGACATTCTCGCCGAGGTCGATCGTCGTGATGACGAGGTCGTCGCGGCCGGCGTTGCGCGCCGCCGAAATCACGCCCTCGGCCGGCACGTCCCAGACAGCCCAGATGCCCTGGACGTTCGGGTTGGAGGTCAGGATCGCCGAAGCGGCCTTCTCGGCGTCGCCCGAGAAATCGGGGCCGCCGATGCCTTGCTCCGCCACGATCTTGATGTCCGGATAGTCGGCGGCGATCGTCGCCTTGAAGGCGTCGTAGCGCTGCTTGGTGACGAAGAAATCGGCAGCATGGAACACCACGCCGATATCGCCCTTGCCGCCAAGCGCCTTGGCCATCAGATGCGCGGAGGCAACGCCGTTGCCGTAATTGTCGGCCGAAACCACGGACACATAGTCCTTGCCGCCCACGAAGCCCGTCGGGACATTGTCCATGAAGACGAGCTTGGTTCCGGCTTCCGCCGCTGCCTTGTAGGCCGTGGCGGTCGCGGTCGGATCCGTCGGGATCGAGACGATGATGTTTGGCTTCTGGGCCAAGATCGTCTCGATATCGGCGACCTGCTTCTCCGGCTTGAAGCCGGCATCGGTCACCGCGAGCACCTTGATGCCCATCTCGGCGAACTGCGTCTGCAGGCCGTTGATCTGGGCGCGCGACCAGTCATTGCCGCCGTAGTGCATCACGATCGCGGCGGTCGCGTTCATGCCCTTGATCTTGGCGAGCTCCTCCGGCGTCAGCACGACGCTGGAGGCGGGCGAGGGGGCCTCGCCCGAGGGGCCCTTGGAAAGAACCGTCTTCTGCAGGTCGGCGAGCGCCTGGTCCGGATCGGCGAGTGCCGGCCCGGCACAGGCCAAAGCGAGCGTCAGCGCGGCGGCCGAACCCAAAAGGGTGCGTCTGGAAATCATTTCTAGTCCTCCCGGAAGTGGGGCCTCGCCCCGGTCGCGGCCCTCAGGCCGATTCGAGATAGCGC
>JAFKJZ010000096.1:0-7697 GCA_017305815.1 Hyphomicrobiales bacterium | reverse complement strand
TAGCGCCTGCTGGCCTGCGCGCCCTCCAGCGGATCAGGCCAGGAATCAAGCTCCGTGCACACCCAGCCGTCGAACCCGATCTCGCGAAGCGCCGCGATGATCGCGTCGGTCGGAACATCGCCCCGGTCGAGGGGGGTGAAGGCGAAGGGCTCCCTCTGGAGGCCCTTGAGATGCACGTAGGAAATGCGCGCCGCATGCTCGCGGATCAGCGCGGCCGGATCGCCGCCGGCGCCGGCGAGATGGGCTGTGTCCGGGCAGAAGTCGATGCCGGTCAGCTCGAAGATCTTGCGCACTTCCTCGGGCCCCTCGACGATGGTCGACAGGTGCGGGTGATAGTGAGCGGTGAGGCCGCGCTCGTCGGCGATTTCCTTGACCCGGTCGAGCGCCGCGGCAAGTCGCGGGTAATCCGTCTCACGGATGCCGTCGAAGCGCTTGGCGCCGCCGCCGATGACGAGGTGAGGCGCGCCGAGCTCGGCTGCCCGGTCCGCCGCGCGGATGATACGGGCCAGCTCTTCCGGCAGGATGTCGTCGAAAATGAGATTGCCGCCAGCATAGGTCGCAACGAGCGTCAGCCCGTTGTCAGCGAGGAGATCGCGCATCTCATCGGCGGTGAAATCGAGAAGGTTGCCGTCGAAGAGCTCGACGCCCTGATAGCCGGCCGCCGCGATGTCGGCAAAGGCCTGACGCATGTCGCCGAAGGTGCGGTAGGTGAGGTTGGTGATCGACGTGACGCCGACGGCGTCCCCGCCGAGCTTCCCCCAGCAATTCGCATGATAGGCGAGCTTGAAGCTCGACATCGGCATCTCCTCCCAGTGCTTCCACGAACTATGCCGTTGGCTTAAGGCGGTAAAAAATCGATGTCAACATTTTAGAATCATATAAGCTGCCACTTCTGCAGATTTAATGCATAAGTGTGTCGTTGCCAGCCGAAACGGCCGGTCTTATGAAGGAGCAAACGCGACGTCGAGGAGAGGACGAGACATGTCGACGCCGGCCCTTGCGGAACCCGCTTCCCCTCCGCGCCGGAAAGGCCGTCCGCGCGTGTCCGAGACGGCCTCGCCGAGCCTCGTCCAAATCCTCAATCTGGTCCGTTCCGAGCAGGCCACCACGCGCCAGGAAATCGAGCGCTACAGCGAATTGGGGCGCGCCGTCGTGGCGGATCGACTCGGCACGCTCTGCGAACTCGGGCTGGTCAACGAGAGCGAACTCGGTGCCGCGACCGGCGGCCGCGCCCCGCGCCTGGTGCGGTTCAGCGCGGATCGCGGCAGGATCCTCGTCGCGACTCTCGATCAGACGGCGCTCGGCGTCGGGATCGCCGATCTCGACGGCGCCCTGATCATGGAACATCACGAGGCGAGTGAACTCACACAGCCCGTATCGGCGCTTGCCGAGAGGCTGACCGCGCTGTTCCGCTGGATTCTCGAACGGCAGGGAAACCCGCCGCTCTATGGCATCTCGATCTCGGTGCCCGGTGCCGTGCCCGACGGCGGCGAGGCGCTTTTTCTCGGGACCACGCCCGCAATCCTGCCCGGCTGGGAGAGCTTCCCGCTTGTCGAAACGCTGGTCGAGGCCTTCGACGCCCCGGTCTGGCTCCGTTCCAGCGTGGAGACCATGACGATGGGTGAACTGCATGCCGGGGCCGGAAGTGGCCACCGGACCATGCTGTTCGTCAAAGTCGGCAAGCGGATTGGCGCAGGCCTCGGCAGCGACGGAGCGCTGTTCCGCGGCGCGCAGGGCGCCGTCGGCCTGATCGGGTCCGTTCCCGTTTCGGCGGCAGGCGGCGCCGGCACGCTCGAAGCCATGGCAGGCTCGGATCATATCGCCCAGGAAGGCAGAAGCGCCGCCGAGCGCGGGGCCAGCCCGGTGCTTGCCGAACATCTGCGCCGCGGGGGCGAGATAACCGCTCTCGAGGTGGCGCAGGCGGCGCAGATCGGCGACGCGGCCGCGATCGAGATTCTCTCGCAAAGCGGCCGGTTGATCGGTCAGGTCGTTGCGACGCTCGCGAACATGCTGAACCCGGCGCTGATCGTCCTCTCCGGCTCGATCGCCCAGACAAATGACATCCTTCTCGCCTCCGCGCGCGAGGCGATCTATGGCGCCTGCCACCCGCTGGTGAGCCGGGACCTGCAGGTCGTCCGTTCCCAGATGGGAAGCTCGGCAGGCCTTGTGGGCGCGTCCATTGTCGCGGTCGAAGGCATGTTCTCCCCATCCATCCTGAGGGACTGGATCATGGCGGGACGGCCCCAGGCGCATCCGCTCTTCCAGCGGATGAAGGACGAGATCGCGCGGAAGCGGGACGTGCAGGCGAGCACGATCCGGCCGCCGGAGGCGTGAGGAGGAAGCAATGACGATTTCTGGTCTCGGCCCTCACGGGGAGCGGGCGTCGGCTCCCGAACAGATCCTTCTCCTGCCGGAGGACATCGTAAAGGCGCGGGCGGGCGGCTTCCGCGTTGCGATCGTGCTGCACACATTCGCGAGCGACTGGGCCAAGCAGCAGCTCTCGGGAATGATCGGCATGATCGGCATGTTCGGCGACTGCGGTGTCGCGGTCATCGACGTCGTCGACTGCTCCTTCACGCCGGAGGTGCAGATCGATGCGCTCGACCGTCTCATCGCCGAGGCGCCGGACGCGATCGTCTCGCTGCCGGTCGCCAACGCCAAGGTCGCGGCCGCCCATGCGCGCGTCGCGGCGGCCGGCATCAAGCTGGTCCTGCTCGACAACGTGCCAACCGGCCTCCTGCCCGGCAAGGACTACACCTCGCTGGTCTCGGCCGACAATTTCGGCCTCGGCAAGATCGCGGCCGAAAGTCTGTCGCCGCACGTCCCTGAAGCCGGTGAGGTTGGCGTCCTCGGCTATGAGGCGGACTTCTTTGCGACCAACGAGCGCGAAATCGCGTTCCTGAAGTGGATGCGGATCAATCGCCCCGATGTGCGGCTGCACGTTCGGCGCTTCCCGTCTCTCGCCGACGCGGGCCGCGTGACGCGCGCGCTTTTCGACGATCATGCCGCCATCGCCGGCCTCTTTGTCGTATGGGATACGCCGTCGATTGCCGCGGCCGGCACGCTGACCACGATGGGTCGTACAGTTCCCATGGTGACCGTGGATCTCGGCCAGGACGCCGCGATCGGCCTGGCCGCGAACAATTCGCTCGTCGCTATCGCGGCCCAGCAACCGTTCCGGCAGGGAGAGACGGCGGCTTCGGTCACGGTCAGCGCCCTTCTCGGACGCCTGACACCGGACTGGGTTGCGCTTCCCGGCCTTGCCGTCACGGCCGAGAACGTCGTCGAATGCTTTCAGACCGTCTGGCGCAGGCCGGCCCCCCGAGAGGTGCTGCAGATGCTGAGCCTGGTCAGTCCAGCCCTGCAGCGAGCCATGCCGCCGTAACGAAGGCGGAGCGCTGGTTGTGTCAAACCTCTTGCGATGCGACCCCGCAGATCATGATCACGCGGCGGAGGCTGCGTTGGCAGCCACCGGTGCGTCAACGAACACGCCAAGGGCGATCGTCAGACTGCCAGATGCGAGAGTTGGCACGCGACGCCTCAGCCAAATGGGCACGATCGGGATGAAGCCGGATCAGGCGCCATCGGCCCGTCGGCGCAGGTCCTCCAATTGCTGCAGGGGCATCACGATCCCGTCGCGCAGACTGCGCCGCCTCGTCACCTGGCGCCGGTCACCGGGCAGCCGGCTGACGCCGCTCATGCGCAATTGCTCGACGAGCCCGTTCACGCGCCTTCCGAAACTGCTGTCTCGCCGGCCGAAATCCGGCGAGATCACGATCAGCACCTGTCCGGTATGGGGGGTCTGCGCCCCGCTATGGGTCGACCAGTCGACTTCGAAGGAGAATTTTCCGCCGGTCAGGGCCGCTCCGAAGATCTCGATCATCATCGAGATCGTGCTGCCCTTGTAACCGCCAAAGGGCAGCAGGGCGCCGCCGTTCAGCACGGCTGCGGGGTCGGTGGTGGGACGGCCGGCACTGTCGACGCCATGCCCAGGGGGCAGGGAGCGCCCCTCGCGGAAAGCGATCTGCACATCGCCATTGGCCATGGCGCTGGTGGCGAGATCCGCCACCAGCGGAGGCGCATCGGCGCGCGGGGCGGCAAAGGCGATGGGGTTGGTGCCGAAGACGGGAGAATGGCCGTTGAACGGGACCGTGCAGGCGAAGCTGTTGACCATTGTGAGAGCCAGCAATCCCGCTTCCGCCAGCGGCTCGACATCGGGCCAGAGGGCGCTGAAATGATGCGAGTTGCGGATCGACAGCAAGGCGATGCCGTCATTGGCGGCTTTTTCGATCAGGATGGGCGTCACCAGCTCAAGTGCGGGCTGCGCAAAGCCGTTCATGGCGTCGACACGCACGACGGCGCCTTCGGCGCTTTCGATGCGTGGTTCGGCCCTGGCATCGACCCAGCCACTGGCGATCGATGCGAGATAGCCCGGTATGCGGAACACGCCATGCGAGGTTGCGCCGTCGCGCTCGCAACCCGCACAATTGGCCGCCAGCAGGCTGGCCACCGTGGGGCTCGCGCCCGCGTGGCGAAATATCGTCGCCAGCAGTTCTGCCAGATCGCCATAGGAAATCGTGGCCGTGTTGCGCGGCGTTCCGAAAATCTCTGGGTTTGCTGTCATGCTGTTCAGGCACCGGGCCAGGTGTCGCCAACCCTGTAGCCCCTTGGGAACGGATCGGACGGATCGAGCAGGAGCTGTTTGGTCTCGGTGATCCAGGCTCTGCCGGAGATGGAGGGAATGATCGCGGGAGTGCCGGCCAGGCTGGTGATCGCTTCGATCCGGCCGTCGAACCGGGTGCCGATGATGGAAAGTCCGCGATAGGCTTCGCCTTGCTCGAGCAGCCCGCGCCGGTGGAGCACCGCCATGCGGGCCGAGACGCCGGTGCCGGTCGGCGAGCGGTCCAGCTTGCCCGGCTCGATCGCAACCGTGTTGCGGCCGGTCTTGATGCCGTCCACGACTTCGACGGGGCCCGTGAACTGGGTGAAGGATATGTGCGACCAGTCCGGATGCTCGGGATGAACAAAGCCGAGTTGTTCGGTCGCCGCCCGGGTGATCTTCATGCCGGTTGCGGCGAGGTCGGGCGCTTCGTCCGGCGTAAGATTGAAGCCGAGCGACCGGGCATCGACCAGTGCGAAGGTGTCCCCGCCATAGGCGGTGTCTACGCGAATCGTGCCCAATCCGTCGACTTCCAGCCTGGCATCCAGTTGACCGACAAAGCTCGGATGGTTGGTGACCCGGATGGAGCGGGCTTTGCCGTCTCGGCATTGTGCGACGACTTCCACCAATCCCCCCGGGGCCTCCAGGAAGAAGCGCGTCTCGGGCTCGGACATCGGCACCAGGCCGATATCGAGCGCGACCGTCGCCACGCAGATCGAGTTGGAGCCCGACATTGGCGGCGTATGGACCGGCTCCATGATGATGAAGCCCGCCGCGGCGCGCGGGTCCTTGGCGGGGACGAGAAGATTGACGTGGCGGAAGAGCCCGCCTCTGGGCTCATTGAGGACGAAGTCGCGCAATTCGCCGTCGGCGGCGATGAACCTCGATTGATCCCACAAGGTTTCGCCCGGCGGCGGCGCGACGCCACCGGTAATGACGTCGCCAACCTCTCCCTCGGCATGGCAGCCGACGATGTGAATGACCTTGCTCGAACGCATGACGAGGCTTTCCTTACAGCGATGAGGACGAGGCGGCCTGGACCAGCCGCACCCAGTAGGCGACGCCGAGCGGGATCAGACGATCGTTGAAGTCGTACTGGACGGTGTGCAGCGCAGCGGTATCGCCGTTTCCAACGAAGACGTAGCTGCCGGGCCGATGGTCGAGCAGATAGCAAAAGTCGTCCCCGCCCATCAGCGGATCCATGTCGGTCGTCACCTTTTCAGCGCCCACGAGCGCTGTCGCGACGTCGGCGCAGAACGCCGTCCGCGACGGATCGTTGGCCACGGCGCCGCAAATCCGATCAATCGTGACCGTCGCCCGGACGTTGAGCGCAGCCGCAATACCTTCGCTGATTTCGACCAGCCGCTTCTCCACCCGGTCTCGCACGCCCGTGTCCAGCGCACGGAACGTACCGGACAGCCGCGCGGAATCGGGCATGACGTTGTAGGCGCTTCCCCCCTCGAGCCGCGTCAGGGACAACACGGCCGACTTGAGGGGGTCTGTCTCGCGGGAAACGATGGTCTGCAGCGCGGCGATGATCTGCCCTGCCGCAACGATCACGTCCGCGATCGTGTGAGGCCATGCGGCGTGGCCGCCCTTGCCCTCGATGACGATGTCGAACGTGTCGGCTGAGGCCAGGATGGCATTTGGCCGGGTCATGAAATGCCCTTCCGGGACGCCGGGCATATTGTGCAGAGCGTAGACCTCCTCGATCGGCCAGCGCTGGAACAGGCCACCCTCCGCCATGGCGCGGCCGCCGGCACCTCCCTCCTCGGCCGGCTGGAAGATCAGCGCGACGCTGCCGGCGAAGTCACGCGTCTCGCTCAGATATTTCGCCGCGCCGAGCAGCATGGCCGCATGGCCGTCATGACCGCAGGCGTGCATGCGGCCCGGATAGGTCGAGGCATAGGGAAGCCCCGTCGCCTCGGTCATCGGGAGGGCGTCCATTTCGGCCCTGAGGCCGATGGTCTTGCCAGGCCGATTTCCGTGCACGATGCCGACGACACCGGTGCCGCCGATGCCGGTCGCGACTTCGTCGACCCCGAAGCCGGTCAGGAGCTCCGATATACGGGCCGCCGTGCGGTGCACCTCGTAGAGGACTTCCGGATGGGCATGAAAATCGTGACGCCAGGCGGCGGCTTCGTGAGCCAGGTCGGCGATGCGGTTATTGAAGGGCATGTACAGGCCTCGGCAGGATGTCGTCGCGGATGCAGGCCTTGAAATGGCCCGGCCCGGCCTCGGCGAGAGGCGGCACGGCCGCCGCGCATGCCGGCAGGGCATAGCGGCAGCGGGTACGCAGCACGCATCCGGACGGTGGATCGATGGGAGACGGAACGTCGCCTTGCATGACGATACGCTCGCGCCGTTGCGCAGGGTCGGGAATTGGCGCCGCTGAGAGCAGGGCCTCGGTGTAGGGATGGCGCGGCTGCGCGAAGAGAGTCTCGCGCGGCGCCAGTTCCATCAGCCGGCCGAGATACATCACGGCTACCCGGTCGCAGAAATGCTCCACCACCGCCAAGTCGTGGCTGATGAAGAGTATCGTGAGGTCGAGTTTTTCCTTGAGATCCTGGAGCAGGTTGAGAACCTGTGCCTGCACGGACACGTCGAGCGCGGATACCGGCTCGTCCGCCACCAGCACGTCCGGCTTGACGGCAAGGGCGCGCGCGATGCCGATACGCTGACGCTGGCCGCCCGAGAATTCGTGCGGAAATCGGTTGGCCGCATCGGAAGGCAGCCCCACGAGGTCCAGCAGGCGGGACACCTCGGCGCGTTGCTCGGCCCGGGTGCCGATCCGCTGTATCTCCAGGCCTTCGGCGATCAGGTCGCCCACCCTGCGCCGTGGGTTGAGGCTGGCGAAGGGATCCTGGAACACCATCTGGATGCGGCGGCGGACCGACAACAGCTCCGCCCTCGTGCCTCCGCCGATCTCCCGCTCGTCAAACAGAATGGTTCCCTCGGTGGGCTGTTCGAGCCCCATGATCATGCGACCCACCGTGGTCTTGCCGGAGCCGGATTCGCCCACGAGGCCCAGCACCTC